>DAOVDL010000160.1 GCA_030669485.1 Candidatus Bathyarchaeota archaeon | reverse complement strand
CTTGAGGGATATCGGCTCTCCAAGCGGCATGCCAGAGTTGAGTCGCAGATGACAGCAGATGTATGGTTCACGCCGGGGCTAGTGTTAGAGGTTCGGGGTGCGGAGATAACTTTAAGTCCCATACATATGTGTTGTCGGGGTACCATTCGAAGGGAGAGCGGTTTGGCCATCAGATTTCCCCGCTTCACAGGGAGATACCGCCCGGATAAGGCTCCTGAAGATTCTACCACTGAGGATGAGGTTCTGGAGATATACCGGAAACAGTTAAGAAGCGTAGAGATCTAACATGGAGGACAATTATGGATCCTGCAGAGAGCTGTCCAATGATTTATACCTCGGTTTTCCATCGACCACAGACAGCGGTGGAGTGATTGAACAGAATTCGGGCTCACCTAGCCGACATGTTATTCGTGTCGGGTCTAACTCTCTTCATCCCAGTAGTTGTGGGCATCATTTATGGGGAGTATGTTGAGAGTCTATACTTCGTTATAATAGCAGTGGTGACTACCACCTCTGGGTTAGCAGTAGGGCAGAGGTACGCCCTTAGGGAGACCAGTATACTAGAGGCAATGGTAATAGCTGCATGTACCTGGCTTCTCATAGCCTTCATAGGGTCAATACCTTTCATCCTCATAATGCAACTGTCCCCGCTTGACGCCTACTTTGAGGCGATGTCGGGCTTCACAACCACAGGTATGACCCTCATACCTGACCCAGCGCAACTGCCTCATAGTCTTCTCTTCTGGAGGGCTTTCATCCAGTGGATCGGCGGCGTCGGCATAGTGCTCCTCTTCCTCCTCTTCATCACCCCCAGCGGCCTAGGGGCAGGAGTGCTCCGCCTCTATCGAGCTGAGGCTAGAGAAGAGAGGACAGCCGCCAAGACGGAGAGTGTTATACGTCAAATCTGGGGGATCTACGCCCTCTACACAGCTATCTGCGCTATCCTCCTATTGATCGGAGGCCTCACGCCTTTTGACGCAGTAACCCACTCCTTCACAGCCCTCTCAACAGGGGGTTTCTCAACTCAGAGCCAGAGCATCGAGGGCTTCCACAACCTTTGGACAGAGATAACACTTGTAGTCTTCATGTTCATAGGGGGAACCAATTTCATGGTTCACCTCAGAATGTTCCATAGAGGTCCCAAAGCATTTCTCACCAACATAGAGGTAAAAGTCGCACTTCTAATAATCACCATAAGCTCCCTTATCATAGCGGGGGAGTTAGTTTGGCATCAACTCTACGGCGTAGCCGAGTCGTTTAGGTATTCCATCTTCCAAGTGGTCTCCATTATGACGACCACTGGCTACACAACCGCCAATATAACCACGTTTCCCCCACTATCAAACGGCATACTTCACATACTCATGGCTGTGGGAGGAAACATCGGCTCCACCGGCGGTGCCATAAAGATTATGCGTATAATAATCCTAGCCAAACTGGCATATCATATCCTGATCAAAACTATACTTCCCCCAGGAACAGTTAAGCCCATAAAAGTTGGGAAACACCCCATCAAGGAGGAGGAAGCCTTCAGGGTTGGCGGCTTCTTCGTGATCTATATTCTCCTAATCTTAGTTGAAGGGTTGATCCTAACTGCCTTCGGCTTCGACCTTACCAGTGCCTTCTCAGGAGCTATCTCAGCGCAAGGAAACATCGGGCCAAGCCTCTTTCCAGTAGCCAGCAGCCTCTCTGTAATCCCCAAGATAGTTCTCATCTTCGGTATGTGGGCTGGTCGCCTAGAGATACTTCCGGCCATCATCCTCTTAATGCCAGCCACATGGAAAGAGTTCGCTAGGCTGAGGAAGAGAGAAACCTAAACTAAGAACAGGTTTTGGCTCAATTATCTACCTGACTGCTTCCCCGTGAAGATTTCAACGGCTTTCCTCAGGCTGTTTCTATTGGTAGAGTAGAGTAGAACCTCATCTCCAGAATGGATCACAAGTTCAGGCTTGGAGATCTCCATATCATCCATATGTAAGACGGCAAGGGTCTTGAAGCCGCTTGGCAGGCGTACATCCTTGACCTTCTTATTAGCTGCCTGAGCTTTTTCCGCAACCTTAACGGTGAAGACCTCCTTCCGATCCTTTCCTATGAAGAGGAAGTCCAAGACCCTTGAGAGTGATTGGTATATATGTTCGGCCACCACCTCGTCTGGGGAGGCTACCTCTGCTCCAAGCTTTTTGAAGAGTTCAGTATGCTCAGGGTCACGGACTATTGCTATAAGATGTGGAATTTTGAACTCCTTGGCCATAGTGCTGACCATAAGATTGACTGAGTCGTCGCCTGTGGCGGTGACCAATGCGTCAGCATGCTCGATGCCAGCGTTCCTCAGATTGTCGTTATCTTCAGCTTCTGCATTTATGACGAGGGCGTCTACATCTTGAGCGAATTTATTACAGCGGTCTTCCGCCTTATCGATAACTGCTACTGTATGACCTCTCTGCAGAAGTGCCCGTGCAAGACTCTCTCCCACTCCACTGAGCCCTATTACAATTACGTACAATCGATTACCTTCCTAGATCCCTTCTTGTAACCGCTGGTGCCAAGGGCTCAAGTTTTGGCAGATGCTTCTGGTCAACTAATACTATACGCCTCAAATTGCAAGATGTGGTATACTATTGGAGTATAAAAATTTAGGGGTTGGACTGTATAAAACCTATTTTTACTATATATTCATGATTTGTGAACTACCCCCCAGCTTTTGCAGTGGGCTTCCATTCTCATCATTGGACTCAGGCTGTCCATAGGAATGGTTCCGGGCTGGCTCACTTCAGCCCCTAGCTTAGATGCAAGAC
>DAOVDL010000121.1 GCA_030669485.1 Candidatus Bathyarchaeota archaeon | reverse complement strand
GATACATCTTTAAACTTGACTAAAATGAAGTTAGTGTCAGATGGATAGACATGAATTGTGTCAATCTCGTTAAGAGCTTTAATCAGCCTCTCCCGCTCCTGTATAATCTTCTTTACATTCTTCTCCATATATTGACGGTTGTCCAGAGCAAGATTGGCCAAGGCGAGGGAGATAACAGAGAGGCTGTTTGGAGGTCGCATAATGTTGAGAATATTAATTGTCTGCTCGTGGGCCACAGCATAGCCAACGCGGGCTCCTGCTAGGGAAAAAGCCTTTGAGAGGGTTCTAAGAATTATGAGGTTTTTGTATTGCTCCACTAGATCAATGGATGTCTCATCACAGAACTCTGCGTAGGACTCGTCAACTATAACTGGGTAGTTAATAGTTTCAACTATCTTAACTATAGTTTCTCGCCGTGTAGCGTTTGCAGTAGGGTTGTTTGGGCTGCAGATAAAGATCAGCCGGGTTTTTCGGTCAACCGCCCTGAAAAGGGCTTTTTCATCAATTGAAAAATCTTTTCTTCGGTTGACAGTTATGATACTCCCCCCTAATGCTTCTACGGCAAATCTGTACATTGCATAGGTGGGGGCAAGGTCTATTGTTTTTGTTCCAGAGTCGATGAAGGTTTTCGCTAGGATGTCTATTGCCTCATCGCAACCGGTTGTCACCATTATCTGTTCGGTGTTTCTTTTCAGATACTCAGCCAACCGTTGTTTCAAGGCGGTATAGGATGTGTCAGGGTATTCGTTAACTTCCAGCTCTGTCAAGGTTGAGCCAAGCTTAGAAAGAAGATCTGTTGGAGGGTAAGGCATAATATTGGTATCAAACCGCAAGACCTCTGCAGGGTTTAGATTGAACTTCTCGGCAATCTCTTTGTTAGAGGGCTCCCATTCATAAGGTTTTATACGCTTGACTACATCCCTGACAATCAATTTCCTTTCAACTCTCTGTCCTATTATGAGGAAACAGGACGGCTATAAATAGCATGATTATTTCCCAACGGAGAACATTGAAAACGAGACCGATATGACTAGTAGAACTCCATATAACGATATGCTTCACCTTTTTTAAAGCTGTAGTGAACTGTTGAGAAGCTTCTCATAAAAGCTTTGACCTCTTCAGCGACTTGCTTAGGATTCTTTCCATCGAGGACTATTTGTTTGAAGAAGGTTGCAACTTGCTGCATTTCAGATTCTTTCAAGCCAAGCCTTGTGAGCTCCGCTGTGCCAAGCCTGACTCCGGTAGGGTTCTTGGCGTTTCTAAGAGAATCTCCTGGGAGAAGGTTCTTATTACAGATTATATTCGCTTGCTCCAGAAGTCTAGCTACAGGATCTCCGCCGCCCTGAGCTTTAATGTCTATTAGAACCTGATGACTTTCAGTGAAGCCCTTATGTCCTCCAAGAACTTTGAACCCGTAGTTATTGAGACTTTCAGCTAGTGCCTTAGCGTTCTTAATAATTTGTGAGGCATATTCTTCACCGAATTGAAGCATCTCCAAAAGGGCAATGGCCAATCCGACTATATGATGAAGGTGATGATTACTCTGTAGCCCTGGCAGAATAGCTTGATCTACCCTTTTAGCAAACTCTCTGCCGCAGAGAATTATGCCACCCTGTGGGCCGGGGAAGGTCTTGTGAGTACTGCTTGAGATGACATGAACACCTTCACGTAGAGGATCTTGGAACTGTCCTCCAGCTATGAGACCTAGGACATGGGCGGCATCATAGGCTAAGTAAGCTCCACATCCATCGGCGAGAGCTCGGATCTCCTTAACTGGTGGAGGAAAAAGAATCACGCTGCCGCCTAAGATAATGAGGTTTGGTTTAATCGCTCTAATCTTCTTAGCAGCAGCGTCCAAGTCAACATTCATCTCAACTGCGTCAAAGGGAAGGTAAGTAACTTTAAGGCCGCGCACTCCAGCTCCACCGAAGGCCATGTGACTGATATGTCCGCCCTCAGGAATGGGAAGAACCATCAGGGTATCTCCCACCTTGGTGAATGCGTAATATATGGCAAGGTTAGCTAAGCATCCTGAGATAGGTTGAACGTTAGCATGTTGAGCTTTGAAGAGCCGCTTCACCAGATCAGTTGCCATGGTTTCTATTTCATCTATATACCTTGTTCCTTGGTAGTGCCTTCTGTATGGTTTTCCCTCCGCATAGCGGTGCTGGAAATCTGAGACTAAAACCTCTCTTACCGCTGGGCTTACAATATTCTCACTTGCGATAAGGTTTATACAACTTCTTCGCCATTTATGTTGTTTCTTGGAAAGAAGACGAATTTTCCTTACATCTGATGACAATTGTTTGCGAGGCATTTTTTTGTTTTCCTCTAATTCATCTTCATTAGTATGTCTGAACTTTCTTCCTTTAGGCTGGGGAAGCTATTTTAACTTTCCGTGATGCTATTTTCTGGAATTGAAATTACCGCTAAGGTGCTGGTTTTAGTTCGTGTGAAGTTAGGAGTAACCTACCCAATGGGCCAAATTGTGGAAAATAGAAGTATCCCATTGAAGAGGAGGAGAATTACAAAGATAGCCCATCCTAGAACCTTCATAACCGAACCGTTGGCATAGGGACCCATTAGCTCTCTGTCGTTTGCTACTATAAGGATAAGGTACAGTACCATAGGGCTAAAGATGAAGCAGATGAACATCGAGTAGACCATAGCTTGCATTGGGGTTACCCCCAAGAGGAGCGCGCCATAACCAATAAGGAAGACTGCAGTAAACATGAAATAGAAAAGGAAGGCCTCATGAACCTTTTTACTCATCCCTCTCTCGACACCGAAGAACTCGCTGAAAGCATAGCCACTACTACTTACGACTACACCAGTTCCAGTCAAAGAGGAAGAGAAGAACCCCAACGAAAATAGGGCAAAAGCATAAATGCCTAAGAAGGGAACCAAAGCTAGTGCTGCATCCCTCGGCGTATCTACAAGTATTCCCCCAGGAAAGAGAACGGTAGCAGTCACTATAACTATGGCGAATGCCTCAATTCCTTCGAAGCTTATGCCCAGCAGGTTACCGATCCGCTCATTTCTCAGATCCCTGATCTTAATGTTCTTGTCTATAATTGCCGATGTGATGTAGAACTGCATATAAGGCGAAATTGTTGAGCCGATGATGGCAGCGATGTAGAAGATGTAATATTGAGTTGGGATGTGAGTAACCCACAGGGTTCCCGTGACTACCGCTTCAGCTGAAGGCTGCGCCAAGAAGGCTACAATCACGTAGACGAAGAGAGTTATGCTAACCGCTGAGAAGACCCTCTCAACAGGACCGTATCCCTCCTTCAGAAGGAAGGCCCAGAAAACCAAGGTTATTATCGGGGCCAATATAACATAGGGCGCGTAAAATCCAATGCAACTCAATAAAAGCTCTAGACCTGCAGCCATTCCAGCAATGCCAGCCATCATAATTGAAAAGTTTACGACCATGAAACAGAGGAGGTATAGGAAACCCACTTTGAAGCCAAATCGCATGCGGGCATGTTCAATTAAGCCCTTCCTAGTAACTGTCCCTACCCTAACACACATATCTTGAATGAAAAAACTGAAAATGAAAGCTAAAAGTAAAGCCCAAAGTATGGAATGGCCAAATG
>DAOVDL010000081.1 GCA_030669485.1 Candidatus Bathyarchaeota archaeon | reverse complement strand
GTGTTCCCCTTTTTTCTTCTATTTCTTCAAGTATATCATAGAATTTTAATGCATGTTCAAGTCTATTCCCAACTACAAACGGATCTAAGAAAAATTCTCTTTTGAACTTTCCCGATTCTGTGGGGATACCACCAGAGCTCTCCTCAGATTCGCCATAGATTAACTGCATTGTAGCTTGTTCGCGGGTAAGTTTGGATATGGCGTTCATTAAGTGGTTTCTAGTCAGCAATATGATGTTGTCCACCTTGCTTGCTTTCAATTCTTTGATGGCAATTCTAATATTCTCTCTTAACACTACGGCTCTTCCATTTGTTGTTTTGTTCACGTTAGAAAATTCAGGAATATACGGGTACCTGCTCAGGCTCACGTTCTCTAGATAAGCATCTGGCGACAAGGCGGCTCCTAATATTTCTGGTTGTTCGCGGTCTATTCCATCTGTCTTGACATATAGGCCCATCGGTTCGAACACAGTAAAACTGCCGTCAGATCTCAAAGTTCCGCCGTCATCTCCAATCATCTCTGACCTTTCTCTAGGCAGTCTAGCTAATTTTCTACATAACGTTGTAGTCTTCCCTGTGGCTGTCAGACCTGCGATGGCAGTTACTTTCTCTATTAACTCAGGTCTCTCTGTTTTATGATCATATACCCAGAGATGATCCCTTCTTATACCCGCATGTAAGAATATGCCCTCTTTGTCTATTTCTTTAGCTCTCCAATCCTCAAATTGAAAGACACCCTTCTTGCCTTCTCCCAGATATGTGGTGTTACGGCAGATCTTAGTCTGCTCTCCTCTCCGACTGCCCATCCACAGCCTTATTGTCACGTCCTTCTCTCTCACATCCTTTATCCTTTTGTTAGCTTCGAACTCGCCATTTGTGAAAAATATAATGCGGTAAGTGGGTTTATCCGCTACCCTGCCTTCAGTTCCGCCGAACAATAGTTTCAAGCCGTATGCCAGGTAAGCATACCTTTCAGGCATCAGAAATCTTGCTGTAATTTCACTATTTTCACCTACTGGAACATCCAGAGAGACAACCTTTCTTTTTCTCAGGGTTTCAACAGCCTGATTGGCTAGAAGTATCTCCTCTTCACCAAACTCGCTGTCAATATTGTTCTTTGTTTTTGGCGCCGCTCTTGACATTGGTTCAGAGTCAACAGCAATAGATCCCATCTGGGTTTCTCTGACCCCCTCCTGCCTCAAAGCTATCCTTTTGATCTCTTCTAAGGATCTGTTTTCTATCAGCCGTCCGTCTCTCTTAGCTTCCAAGTATATTTTCTCTGGGGCTTCTATGAATTCCTTCATTTTTCATTCCAGAAATAACGTTTTACTCAATAATTTTGGAAACCTGAAACATATCTCAACATTAGAAGCATAATGCCTCAGCTTAACTCTGATATCTCATATACCCTTCAAACTTGTCAGGTTTCTTCATAGGCAGTTGCCGAATATGGATCATGCAATTTAAAGATTATTCTCAGAAGCCAACTTATATCTTGCTGGGAAGATCATAGTCTAACAACCAAAAATCTTGGTGATAACTTTCCTCCTCTAGAAGGAGATCCCCCCAGTTGACTAAACTGAACTTCAACGTAGCACTTGTAGCCTACTCTGAGATAGCCCTGAAGAGCGAGCCTGTTAGACGAAGGCTTGAGAGCCTCCTAGCAGGCCAGATAGGGAGCATCCTCAGGATGAGGGAGATCCCCTTTCAAAAGGTTCACCGCACTCATGGGCGAATCTACATCTTCACCCCAAACCCTGTCGACGCCGCTGCCGTTGCAGCCCAAGTCTTCGGCGTCCAATACACAGCCCCAGCCCTCCAAGTTTCAACCACCCTTGGAGACATAAAGAAATCCGCCGTCAAGGTTGCTGAAGCAACGCTGAGCAAAGGTCAGAGTTTTGCGGTAAAAGCCCGACGGGTGGGAGAACATCCCTATACCAGCAGAGATCTGTGTGTAGAGGTTGGCAATGCCATCCTCAAACACCTAGGCAAGAAACTGACATTGAAAGTGAGCTTGAATAGGCCGGAAGCTATCATCTACATTGACGCTAGAGAACGAAATGCCTACATCTATACCCGGATTCTGAGAGGGGTCGGTGGTCTCCCATTCGGAAGTCAAGGGAAAACTGTGGCACTTCTCTCCAGCGAGACCTCCTCCGCCCTAGCCACTTGGCTCATGATGAAGAGAGGAACCTACCCACTAATCCTCAGCCTAGACGCCCCTACCCATTGGGGAGACAAGCATAGGGAAACTGTTCTTCAACTGGCAAGAGCTTTACGACGATACATCCCATACCGAAATTTTAAGGTAGAAATAGTGCCCTTCGACAGTATAATTGAGGCTGTGGAGAAGGCAAACCGGAGCCTCAGCCTCGCAGTGCAACAGAGGGCGGCTGTCCAAATGGCCTGTGACGTTGCTAAGGCTGAAGGTGCATTAGGGCTGGTGGTGGATGCCACGTTTGGAAGTAGCGCTCCTCAAGCGTTGAAGAGGCTTTCACTTCTAACCCAAGTTTCCGAGCTCCCCCTCTTTCATCCCCTAATAGGCTTCCAGGATGAGGAGTTGAAGAAGTTGGCTGAGCGGGTGGGGTTACCGGAGGTTTCCACAACTGACCACAACCCCCTCACTTTCCAAATGCTAGGAGATTATGGACCGGTGAAGAGCTCGGAGGCTGAGCGGTTAGAAGGTAAAGCGGGATTGAAGGCTAAGCTTAGAGAAGCGTTGAACAATCGAACTGCAGTTAAGGTCTAACTTGAGCCATCTTGAGTTGCACTGTTGATCAGCTTCTCCTACTTGTATACCCTTCAACTATGTTGACTATGGTCTTGAGGGCGTCGTACCTAGAAGCTACCTTCCTAAACTCCTCTGCCTTCTTCCTGTAGCCCTCTGAGCTGAAGATCCCCTTAACTTTAGAGAGCAACAGTTCTCTAGACATCTTACGTTGGTTTACAGTCTCAGCTACACCCATCGCTACAGCAGTTCTTGCGTTGCTTATCTGCTCCGTCTGCTCCTGAGCTGGAATCAGCAGCATTGGCTTTCCGTAGGCCAAGGCATGCATCATAGTATTGTGGCTCCCTCTCCCAATAACAAGGTCGCAAGCCTTCAGCAGCTCGAACCTATTAGGGATCCATCTGTAGACCGTCAAGTTTCCCTTCCTAAGTGGCTTAGACTCGTTTCCCTTAATCCCCAACGATAGGACAGCTTGATACTCCTCAGGGAGGTCTGAGAGAAAGCGAAGCAACTTATCTCCAAGCCACTTCCGCTCATGCTCAGGTCCACTGACAGCCCCATAGATCAGAGGTCGGCTGTCTAACCCCATCTTCTCCCTTAATTTGTCCATAGACGGGAGTTCATCCGGTCGAACTGGCAGAATTGGTCCCACATACTTCAGCTTCTTCTTCAAGGGTTTAGGCATCCGGAGGTTGCTAATCGAGATGGTGTGAGGTGGAGGATTATCAGGAACCAACACTTTATCGCTGGTGCCCCACACTGGGCTGAGGGTGAAAGAGAAGATATCTGATAGAGTTGGGAGGATCCTGTAGTGAACGAAGCCTGGGGCTATAAAGTGGAACTGGTTCAACATCGTGATGACTGCTTTCCCAGTAAGCTTCGCCGCTATAATCGTTGAGAGGCGAGAATCGGAGAAAACCAAGTCAGGGCCAAAGGCTGTAATCTGCTTAACCTCAAACTTAATCTGCTGGGCAAGCCTGCCGAGCAGTTTCCCACTCATCCACTTTAAAGTTCTCCAAGGGTCAACAGTTCCATCCGGCCATGTCCAATATCCGAAGGATGGAGCAACCTTGAGGTCGAAGCCTTCATGTTCTATGAAGGGCAAGGCATCGGAGTAAGTTGAAAATATAATGTCAAAGCCTTCTGCCTTAAGCCTCTTAGCTACATCTAAGCATCTTCCAGCATGCCCAAGCCCAATGCCGCAAGGAGAGAAGTAAATCCTACCACTCAACAGAACAGCCCCAACGGTAAGTCGCCTCTGACCTAACAGCTCTTAAGGCTTACCCGCTTTATTGCTCCTTTCGGGCTTTCCTCTTCGTAGACTATAGCTTGGAACTTGTAGATCTTTACGTCTTGAAGAAGCCAACTGTCAGGTGAGAGCATCGCTTTCAGACAGCAGTTGCAGAGAAACTCTTCAGCATCCCACTTGTACTCCACCGGTACTTGAGGCAGAAGTAGCCCCTTATACCCGCCTCTTTCTATGACGAGACCGTCCTCCCCCACCTTTATCTGTGCGGGGTAGTCTTTAGGGCTCTTAACTTGGATGCGCTCCTGAGGTGTCAGAACGCTCACCTCGATGTCTATCTTATCAAGCTCCTCAGCAGATACTGG
>DAOVDL010000166.1 GCA_030669485.1 Candidatus Bathyarchaeota archaeon | reverse complement strand
AGCGAGCTTCTGACCAGCTGTCAGCGTGGTGATAGCCTCCCTCTCCCTGATCACGGTGTACTTCCAGTCTTTGACCAAGACCTCTGCTGCCCTAGGTCTACTGTTGTACTGGGAGCTCATGGAGTAACCGTAGGCTCCAGCGTTCATAATTGCTAGGAGGTCACCCTCGCTTACTTTAGGCAGCTTTCTATCTTTAGCTATAAGATCGCTTGACTCACAGAGAGGCCCAGCGACATCGTAGATCTCCTCCCCATCACAGCTCGGTTTATTTGCTAGGCATATGTGATGGTATGAGTTGTACATAGCTGGTCTTAGTAGAGTGTTGAAGCCAGCGTCGATTCCAATGAATTTCTTGAAGGGAGTAACCTTGATCGTGTTAACTCTCGTAAGAATAATGGCAGCATCACAGACTATGTATCTGCCCGGCTCAATGAAGAGCATAGGACTACCTAACTTATACTCCTCAATCTTCTCTTTCAGAAGGTTAGAGATCTCTGTGGAGAAGGATTCAAGATCCAGCTCTTTCTCCCCTGGCGTGTAGGGAACTCCAAGCCCCCCGCCGATATCTATAAACTCAAACTCTATGCCCAGCTGGCTGTGAACCTTTCCAGCTACTTCCAGAAGTTTCTCACAGGCCCTGATGAATGGTTCAACAGTCAGTATACCCGAGCCTATATGCATGTGGATGCCGAACTTCTTCACGCCAGCCTCTTTTGCCGCCCTATAAGCCTTCACTACGTCCTCTTCCCAGATCCCGAACTTTGAGTTCTTTCCAGCAGTTATGCAGTGGTCATGGTGACCTGCTCCAACTTCAGGGTTCACCCTTACCGACAACAGTTTCGGAGTGATCAGTTTGAGAAGCCTGCGCAGCTCTGACCGGGAATCTATGTTAACCGTTACATTCGAGTCTACTAGGAATTTCAGTTCATCATCTCGAACGCTGGTGCCGGTGAAGAGAATTCTTTCAGGGGTGAAGCCAGCCTTGAGGGCTAGAAAGACCTCTCCTGGGCTGACGGCATCCAGATAGGATCCCTCACTCTCCAGTATCTTCAACACAGAGAGGTTTGAATTAGCCTTGGCTGAGTAGTAAATCCTAGAATTCCTATGTTTGCTGGTTAAGGCATTGTAGAGCCTTCTATAGTTTTCTCTGATCCGCTGCTCGCTGACTACGTATAGGGGGGTGTCGAATTTCTCCGCAAGCTCTGACGCTAAGACACCGTCTACATACAACCCATCCTGACGGATCTCTATTATCCTAGGTGTAGCCAATTGTTTCACCGAGGTCTACATTCAAGTGGAGGCTAGGAGGTCATCCATGGTGTATATTTTCGGCTCCGTCTTACTGAGCAGCCACTCAGCAGCATATAGGGCACCTTGGGCGAATACCTTTCTGGAGAAGGCAGTGTGCTCGATCTTCATCATCTCATGTTGACCAGCGATGATGAGTTCATGTATTCCCAGTACACCTCCAACCCTAACTGAGAGAACCTCCATCTCACCCGGTCTTCTCTTACTGATGCCCTCTCTACCGTGAACCCTTTCCCGGTATCCCCTTAAGTTGGAGATGATATCCGCCATTTTCTTAGCAGTGCCACTTGGGGCGTCAGCCTTGCCTGTATGATGGGCCTCTACAAGGCTGAAGTCGTATCCTTGGGGGAAGAGTTTGCACATATCCAAGATCTTGAAGAGGATGTTTACACCCAACGAGAAGTTGGGGGAGAATAAGGCCGGAACCTTTCCTCTCACAGCCTCTTCAACAGCAGTCCTTTGCTCCTCATTGAAGCCTGTGGTTCCCATCAGAACTCTTACCCCTTGCCTCGCCACATCGGGGAGATTTTTCACCTCTGCTTCGGGCTTCGTGAAGGATATGTAAACTTCAGCGCCCTTCAACGCCTCATTCAGCCTGTCTGACCCAACCACTTCGATGTCAGAGTTACCGATTCCGAGTTCTCTGAGACTCTTCCCCACGGCTACCTCCTGTGGATCAGCCACAGCTCCTGTGAGGTCGAATCCTCTGGCTAGTGCCTCTTGAACTACAACACTGCCCATTCTGCCTGTGGCGCCAGCTATGCAGACCCTAATACTCGCCATAATGTAGCCCTTCAAGATGCCTTTCCTGGTTGAGCCTTTCCTGTAGGTCTACCTCGAAAAAGGCCTCAATCGGCGTCAGTACCTCGGGATTATTCTCATAAACTTTCCTCACACTATCCAGTATAGTAGCCACTCCTTTACGGGTCATCTTTCCGAGTGGAGGTCTACACGGTCCGGCAGGCATTCCCAAGATGTTCATCAATGTCTTGTAGGGGAGGGGGTTCCTCGCTTTGCAGCTAGTGATCCCATGGGGGGTCTCCTCCTCCGTCTTAACGGTTACAATCTGAAATAGTGGTTTGAGTGCCTCTGCAAGCTTCTCGGCTGTTGTGGTGTTGCCTTCCAATATAGCTTTGGTGAATTCGGAGACGGCTCTGGGCGCTACATTTGAAGCTACTGAAACAACTCCGCTTGCTTTTATGTCCGGTGATCTCATCATCTCGTATGTTTTATCATCATCTCCTGAGAGGATATCGAAGTTAGGTCCACACAGCTTTCTCGTAAGCCGCATGTTATCTAGATCCCCGGTTGCCTCTTTAACCGCTGCCACGTTTGGATATTGGGAGTGAAGGATCGCTAGGTCTTGGGGAAGAAGCTGAGTTCCTGACCTCCCTGGAATTATGTATGGAATTATCTTTATCTGAGGGAATCTCTTGGCAACAGGTGCTATGTACTCT
>DAOVDL010000175.1 GCA_030669485.1 Candidatus Bathyarchaeota archaeon | reverse complement strand
AAGAAAACCGTCGGAACAGAAGGTTTTGTTCAGTATGTCTCGTTTGGATGTGAGGGGGCTCTATCTGCGGGATGCGGTGGGGAGGGATGCTGCGAGGGGTGTCAGCTGGGGACGTGTGGCCGGTAGGACGGAGTTCCTCTGCCCGCCGGATCAGGAGGAGACTGCGAGGGTGATCTTGAATACTGAGCCCAAGGTAGCTGGCCTGACCGGGGGCTACGAGGTCAGGGGGGGAAGCATAACTGTGGATGGGGAGGTTCTTGAGCTTCCAGTGGTGGCAGCCATGAAGATGAGTGTGAGGCGGGGCCTCATCGACATAGCCTTAACCCACCCTAAACCCATAAGGCTGAGGCTCTACTCACCTGACCCAGAGAAGCTCTCAAAACTCATCAGCAAGAAGTTCACAGCCTTACGGTAGAACCTTTTTCACGGGTTCAACTTGGGTTGAGGGGTAGGCTGTTCATAAAACTTAAGAGAGGCTGCTGAGTTCCCCCCAGTAAGGGTCAAGCAACCTGTCACCGCCACCCCCCCTCCCACAGCTAAACCCGCCCAGCCTAGACCCGCCCCCGCCCCCACTGCGAAGCTGGAAACAGACCGCCTCATCAGGGTTGCAAGGGAGCTCGGCATCAAGACTGAGGGGAAGACTGAGGCTGAGCTGAAGGAAGAAATAGCCAAGGCAATGATGCGGTAAAACGAAGGGGTAAGCTCCCCGAATTAACCTTCTTTTTCATATTTTCAAAGTTTCTCTCATACACCTATCTATGTTGATCATCAGCGCAAGTTATACTTTTCACCTCAAAGAGGTTGAGTCGCTTACGGTTGCGGGTTCGTTGAAAAGGAGATGAAAGAATAAAGTTTGGTGGCATATTGAAATCGGTAAAGGAGCTAGAAAAAGGGTTTATTGGACGACTTTGTTTATGTCCACTTCTAGGATGTCAGTGGCTCCATTCTTCTTCAGCATTGGTATAAGTTTCACTACTTGATCCCCCGTAACTGCGACCTCCACTGCATAACCTGCACCCTTTCTCCCGTGGAGCCTTGATATGGTGGGGCTCTTCATTGCTGGAAGAACCTTCATAACCCTGTCAAAAAACTTCTCAGGAACATTCATTTTAAGAAGTTTTAACCCTCTTGCGTTCTTGGCTCCAGCTAGGAGAAGCTGAAAGTCTGCGATCTTATTCTTCTTCCAAGGGTCTCTAAGGCTTTCTCTATTCGCTACAAGTCGGGCTGTGGACTCGAAAAGTTTGTACACTACTTCCCAGCCGTTCTGTCGGAGGGTCTCACCGGTTTCTGTGCAGTCAACTATGAAGTCTGCCACGTCGATGAAGGTTTCAGTTGCACCATAAGAGTGTATGATCTTGGTTGGCACTCCTTTAAGCTTCTTTTGGAAGAGGTTCCTAGCTATATTCGCATATTCTGATGCAACTACAACTCTTGCTCTGCCCTCGCTTCGAATCTTCTGCACAACTTGTTTGAAAGCGTCATCCTTTGAACCCTTGATCCCGTATTTTTGGGGTATAGCTGCTACGACATTCACCTTGCCTAATTCCAGATCTATAAGTTCCTTCACGTTGGATCCATGTTCTATAAGCCAGTCATATCCTGTAATGCCCAGGTCATATCTTCCCTCTTCGACAAGAGGGCTTATGTTCTGTGCTCTGTGTACTCTAAATTTGAGTTCAGGGTCGCTTGAGTTGATGAGGTAGGATCTCTCATTCTTCAAGGTTAAGCCGTAACCAGCTTGATTGATGAGTGCACTAACTTGGCTCCAAAGGTGGCCTTTAGGCAGAGCTATCCTTAGAACATTCATGCTTCCTCAACTATGCTTCAGGTGAAGATGGATGATACTTCGCTGTATTTTTGCTTTTTTCTTAAGTAGAAAACCTTTGGAGAAGAGGAGGGATCCCCAGTCTACATTGATTTCAATCCAGTTCAGTAACCTTCTTGAGGTATTTCCTAGTTTTACACTCATACTTCTTAGCGTTATCCCAAATTCTCATATTTCTCTCTATTTGAGAGATAATGGTCTTCTCCTCGGATCCATCGTTTTTCATCTTCTTTGCGTTAAGGATCGCTGTATATTTGGCGAAGTTCTCCTTCACCCCAGCAACATCACCTGTGCAGATAGCTCTGTATCCACCCCAGTAGACCTTCTTCTCCTCTTTAGAGAGATCCCGTTCAGGATATCTGATCAACAGTGAGAGTAGGTCGTCGTAGACCACATCGTCGCCGCAGACTTGCTTGAGAATGTCTACACGGGGCATTGGCGGCGCATAGACTATGCCATATTGTATGAGGCCTTTGCTGCCCTTATATCCAAGTCTCTTAAATCTAGTGGTCAGTATGGCGCCCGGGTAGAGCCTCTCAAAAATAGTTTCAACTATTACAACATACCCTCTCTTCAGTACATCATAGCTTGTTGACATCCTTCGCCATACAGCATCACTTAGCGAGAGCACCTGAGCTGATCGAAGCTTACCTGTGACAGGGAGGTCCAAAAGATGGATGCCTGAATGGCAATCTGTGTCAACACAGCTTATCTTCCCACCGTCTGGCTTGCCGTTTCCATCTCTATAGAAAATCTCGTTCCATTCCCCCTTACGGGCTGGGTAGAAGATTGATCCGC
>DAOVDL010000157.1 GCA_030669485.1 Candidatus Bathyarchaeota archaeon | reverse complement strand
CTTCCTTCATAATTACAACCGGTATAGTTCCACCTGTCTGTGCTGACATTTTTCTCATACCTCCTCAGTATTCCCCTCCAGGGGGAGGCCCTCCGCCTGCGGGAGGCCCGCCTGCTCCAGACTTTGAGGACGCGATGACATCATCAATGCGTAGAATCATGCATGCTGCCTCACTTGCAGATTTAATTATCTGCTCCTTCACCACCAAGGGATCGTATACGTTAAGTTTAGCCATATCCGCTACCTTGCCTTCAAAGACGTTGACACCGAACCATTTTCCGCCGCCCTTATGCTTCGCGCTCAGTGCGGCCTGTATGTCCAGTGGGTCTAAACCTGCATTCTCAGCCAGCGTCAAAGGTATGGTCTCTAAGGCGTTTGCGAACTCTTTGGCAGCCAGTTGCTCTCTTCCTGATAGGGTTTGAGCCCAGCTGCTAAGCTTTGAAGCTACTTCAGCTTCAGGTGCACCTCCCCCAGCTACAACTGCGGGGTTCTTAACTACATTGCTAACAACGGATAGGGCGTCGTGGAAAGATCTCTCAGCTTCATCAACCACACGCTCTGTTCCTCCTCTTATAAGGACGGTGAGTGACTTGGGGTTCTTGCAACCTTCGATGAATGTCCATTTGTCCTCCCCGAACTTTCTCTCCTCAACCAAATTGGCGTGACCCAAGTCAGCTGATGTTAAACTGTCGAGGCTTGTCACAACTCTTCCGCCAGTAGCCTTACCCAGCTTTATCATGTCTGACTCTTTAATTCGCCTTACTGTGTAGATATTCTTCTTAGCGAGGAAATGCTGAGCCATATCGTCGATCCCTTTCTGCAGCATTACAACGTTAGCACCACTTTTCACTATCTTGTTCACCATCTCTTGAAGCATCTTGTTCTCTTCATCTAAGAAGCGTTTAACTTGGTCCGGGGTCTCTATGTTCAGCTTGGCGTCAAACTCAGGTTTCTCAACCTCTAAAGCAGTATTTATCAGGACAATCTTAGCATTCTCCACGCGTTTGGGCATACCAGAGTGAACAACCTCCTTATCTATGGCAACACCCCTGATGAGGGAACTGTCCACCAACGATGCCCCAGCCTTCTTCTCAACCTTTATGCTATCTATGTCTACAACATATTTGCCGTCACGTTTCTCAGCAATCTGCAGTACCGCATTCACAGCAAGGTCGGCGAAGTATCCTCTATCCTCTGAGACAAGTTTACTGGCCATTGATGTGTCAGCAACCTTCTTCAACATCGCCGTATCAGTTGGAGACACCTTCAAGGCAAGCTTTCCACAAAGCTCAACGGCCTTCTCAGCAGCTTTACTATAACCATCCACTATAACAGTGGGATGAACATTCTTATCTATCAGGCCTTCAGCTCCAGCTAAAAGCGCCCCAGTTAGAGCAACTACGCTAGTAGTTCCATCTCCAACCTCCTGGTCAGTTGTCTTAGCCACCTCAACCATCATCTTCGCCGCTGGATGCTGAATCTCCATCTCCTTCAAGATCGTTGCACCATCATTTGTGATGGTTGCATCTCCAAAACCAGAGACCAACATTTTATCCATACCGCGAGGCCCGAGACATGATTTAAGGATCTCGGCAACAACCTTAGCTGCAGTTATATTGTTTCGTTGCGCCTCTTTCCCACGGGTCTGAGTCGTACCCTCCTTCACGATGAGAAGAGGTTGACCTGACTCGGTTACCACAGGGATAGCTTGCGCAGATCTAGTCGACATTTTTCACTATACACCACCATGTTTACATATAGGTGATGGGATCGAGATCAGATAGCCAATTTAAGGATTTCGATGAAAAAAGGGTTGAAAACTAAGATCGACCGCCCTTTTTCAGATTATGAACCCTATAAACACCCATCATGACTATATTGACCACCCACTGTCCGCTGGGTTTATTCTTTTACGGGGTAAGTCGGAAGCCTTCCTAGGTCTTGCTGGCTGTTGGAACCAGCTAGATGTACTTCGACCACTCAGAGTCTTCGTGGTAGCTGTGCAGAGGCTTTACGTTGAAGGCACCGCTCTTCCGCTCTTTCAAAGCCTTTACGAAGGCGTGAGCAGTCTCTATCCTCGTCAGAACAGGGACTGAAAACTCAACGGCCGCCCGCCTTATGATGTAGCTGTCATCGATGCTGTCACCTCTCACCGCTGATGGAACGTTAATAACCATACCGATGTCTCCAGTGGAGATCATGTGAGGTATGCTCTTAATGCCTTCACTGACCTTACCCAGCTCCATAGCTTCAACACCATACGTCTTAACGGCTTCAGATGTACCGTCTGTGGCGAGAATCGGGTAGCCTGCAGCTTCCAAGGTCTTAGCTATATCCCCTGCGATCTTCCTGTCTTCCTTACGCACCGTCAATAGAACGAACTTCTTCAAGGCGGGAGCATTCAACCCAGCGGCCATGAATGCTTTAAGCATCGCTCCAGCAGGTGAACTGTCAAGGCAGGCAACTTCCCCTGTTGAGTTCATCTCTACGCCGAGAATTGGATCTGCACCCTTAAGCCGGATGAAGGAGAAGGTCGGAGTCTTGATGCTGAAATGTTTGATGCCTCGAACGTTCTCCTTGACCTTCAACTCCTTGAGACTCTTCCCCAACATCACCTTAGCTCCCAAGTAAATGAGCGGTAGCCCTATGCTCTTACTCGTGTAGGGCATACTTCTACTTGCCCTCAGGTTCAACTCAATTATGTAAACTGCCCCAGCCTTAACTAGAAACTGAATGTTGAAGGGACCGCGGAGACCTATCTCACGGGCTATCTGGCGGGTGTAACTCTTTATCTTTTTTATCTCCGAGGCTGTGAGAGTTTGAGGCGGTATTATCGTCGTAGCGTCACCGCTGT
>DAOVDL010000101.1 GCA_030669485.1 Candidatus Bathyarchaeota archaeon | reverse complement strand
AGGACGGCCTTCGCGTATACGTTATGGCCGAGATACCTTCAAACATCTGGAATGCAACGGAATTCTGTCAGCATGTCGATGGGTTTAGTATAGGTTCAAATGATCTTACTCAACTTACCTTAGGAGTTGATAGGGATAATGCCTCGTTGTGGAAGATGGAATTTGATGAAAGAGATCCTGCAGTTAAAAAATCCATAAGCCATCTGATCAAGACTGCCCATAAATACGGAAAAAAGGTTGGAATATGTGGTCAGGCTCCAAGTGACTACCCTGAGATAGTTGAGTTTTTAGTTAAAGAAGGCATTGATAGCATCTCTCTCAATTCAGATGTAGTAGGAAAAATGAAGAAGGTAGTAGCAGAAACGGAACAAAAATTATTGTAACCAACTACACTGCCGCGCAGTCTGAAAATTGTCATTTCTAATAAACTTTCAAGCATAGCTCTGATTTCATGGTCTAACCAAATGATTTAGAAACATCGATACCGACTTGAGGTCTTATAAGGTATAAATGAGTCGACTACTTCCTCTGATTCATGAAGGAACAGCGACATATCCACTTGCTGAAAAGGAGAACATAAACAATATGCCCAAATGCCAAGTATGTGGCAAGAAGATTGACCTGCCCTTCATCTGTAACTACTGCAGAGGGGTATTCTGCTCAGCACATAGACTGCCAGAGAGCCACGCCTGTCCAAACCTATCAATAGCCAGACCGCCATCCCAACCTGAGAGGAGAACGACGACAACTGGATACAACGTCAAGATACCGGCCTCAAAGAAGCGGCGAGACCGCATTCTCGGAGGCAGGGAGCTACAACACCTTCTCATAGCTTGGTTGGTCTTAGGCTTTTGCTTCTCAGTCCATGCACTTTTCTCATTTTCTACCTTCCTTACATTCTTCGGCATATCACTTGTAGCCGTGGGCTTGGGCTTCATAGGCCATGAACTCAGTCATAAGTTTACATCTCAGAAGTACGGTTGCCACGCTGAATTCAGGATATGGGGTTATGGTCTGCTAATGGCCCTCCTCTTCGCTGTCCTGTCCGGTGGGCGTTTCATCTTTGCAGCGCCGGGTGCGGTTCACATTACGTCGCGGTCTAGGGGCGTAGGATGGGAGCAAGATCTGTCGGCTCGAGAGAATGGTATAATCTCTCTCTCTGGGCCGCTAGCGAATATCGCCATAGCTATTGTTTTCTTCGCCATATCTGGGTTAGGAGGCATAATCGGTGTTATCGGTGTGTTTGGCTTTAGGATAAACATGTTGCTTGCAGCTTTCAATATGATTCCCTTCGCGGTCTTTGACGGCAGAAAGGTTCTTGCTTGGAACTCAAAAGTCTGGGCTGCGGTTACCATACCCGTCTGGGCGGTCTACGTTTTTAGTTATCTTCTTTTTTAACTTTCACCTCATCAAAATTTGACAGCAAGTCAGACCCTTATTATCCGTCGCCGTGGTAGAGGCGACGATTAAACCTTCATCGAAAGCTTAAAATGCAGTCTAACTATCGGTTAACCTGGAAAGTTAATATATAACGTTCTTTTGGAGTTATGGTTATGACTACTACTGATGGTTGGGAGCCTGAACCGTCTAGGCCTCCTCCAATTTCGGCGCGCACCATGAAGCGTATACGCTGGGTGATCATAGGTCTTGTAGTACTCTTTATAATCTGGGCTGCGTCTGGAGATATAGTCTGGTTCTGGCTTAACATTGTTGAGTTCGGAGACCTCTTTATAAGGCCAATATACTTCGCCTTCCTAGGTGGCCTCATCTTCTCAATTATAGCCCTATTCCGACTTGACTTCAGAAATAGAAGGTCGTTGGTCTGGTGGGCCATAAGGCTAGCCATCCGGTTTATCCGTCAAAAGGGACTTGTGGAAACCATTCCGCCTAACTATATTGACTTTAAAACATTCAAGATGACACGCTTCAACTTCGCAGCATGGCAGGTTACTAAGGTCATCCTCGGGATGCTTATCTTCGCTGGGGGAAGTGTCTTCTTCGGCATGGCCATAGACGCTGTATTCCATGGCTGGGAATCATACATAGGTCAGATCGGCGGGCTCTTCAGTCTTCCCTTCATAACGCCCTCCCTTGAGGTAGCTTACGCTCAAGAGAAAGTCATACCACTCATACCTGCCTTGACACTTCTCATCCCCTCGATCCTTGGGGCGATAGGCACCAGACTTGCTCTTCTCGTCGGTTTAACCCAAGTGGTTAGGATAATAACCCCCACTGTTACGGAGCTGGGTGGGGGGAGACCTCAGTACGGCTGGCGTATCGCAGTTATAGAGGCACTAGTGGCATTAGGTCTCTTCTGGTCTCTGGTCAACTCGTTCTTCCCATCCTATATAGACTATAATACGAAGTATGCAATCGGCGGGTTAGCGGCAGCAGGAGTTGTATTTCTCATCTTCGCCTACTTAGATGCCGTTAAAGGCAAAGGCCTAAGCATCCTTATGAACCGCCGCTTGGCTCTACGTTTCATAACAATCATCATAGTAGCTCTTCTCGTAGGCTCGGCTATGGCGGTGAACAACAGCATAGCGGACGCTAGAAAGACGGAGTGGCTTGGCCCATATGCAACTCAAGAGATCTCTGTTAACCGTCATCTGGCGGATCTGGATGCGGTGAAGGAGATTCCATATAACTTCAGTGTCACAGGGCTTTCAGCAGAGGATATAAACCCCTGTGTCGAACGGGAGAAGGAACTCCTCGATAATGTACGTCTATGGGATTGGCAGGCAGCCTTTGCAAAACTTAAACCTGAGATAGGTCTGATACCGTACGTCGACTATCAAGATTCAGATATCATACGTTTCAATAAGACTCTATATTGGAGCGCCTCAATGAAGCCAATTCTCCCAGAAACGGTGCTACCTGCTGATAGGTGGTATGCTGAACACCTAGTCTATACACATGCTCCAGGCGGCTTCCTTATGCTGAACGCCCAAGATGGCAAGGTTGTGAATTCAGATGACTTCTTTGAGCAAAGAAGAATTTACTATGGTGAAGGTGGCCTCCTAGAGGAGGATTGGGCTGTCTCCCCTGTCGAGCGTCAGAGGAGCGATGAGTTAGGGGATTACTTCTACAGTGGAACAGGCGGTTTGGATGTTGCTCCACCTCTAAGCTGGATTTTCGAGTTCAACTTTTTCCTAGCATTCATGGATCAAGCGGTTCATGTTATGCGGTACAAAGATGACTTCCAGAAGATGGAGATGCTCTTCCCTTACTTCCAGTATGATTGGGGTACTGCAACCGCCACGAAACTGGGTACTGCCGATATGCTGCCAGTGACCGATGGGGAGAACACCTACTACCTGATGCCTCTGATAGTGAATTTAGATACAGGAAATGTCCCTTGGAGCCACGGCAACCCGTTCATGAGGCTGGTTGGTTACGCCATGATTGACATCTACCATGGAGACATAAAGATAATTGTGCTTGGCGACGACTTCTTCAGCAACCTATTCAAGACCGTCTACAGTGAATACGTTATAGCGGAGGTGCCCATATGGCTGGAGGATCAGTTGCGGTACCCCCAAGAACTTTTCGAGTGGAGAACTGAAATGTATAACTACTTCCACATTACAGATCCATCCACCTTCATTCAGGCAAAAGAGTTCTTTGAGATCCCAGAAGAGATGACCACCTATTACATTGAAGCCAAGCCTCCAGACTTCGAGGAGATCGAATATGTGGGAATTCTATCTCTTGAACTCCGAGGAGCGTTAGGAAGAAACCTAGCTGGCTATATGATCGTTCGAAATGAATATGACCACTTCGGTGAAATGAACTTCTACGAAGTAGCTTTAGACTCACCGACCAAACTACTGGGACCCACAGCTGTGCGCGAGGCCCTAGAAAAGAACTCAGATTTTGCGACTTTGAGAACACTGCTCAGGA
>DAOVDL010000035.1 GCA_030669485.1 Candidatus Bathyarchaeota archaeon | reverse complement strand
GGCTTCGTTGGAGCTGACCTGCAGGCGCTGTGTAAGGAAGCCGCGATGAGAGCCTTACGGCGGGTTATGCCTGAGATAAACCTTGAGGAAGAGAGCATCTCCGCTGACATCCTGAACAAGATCAACGTGAAGATGTCTGACTTCCAAGAAGCCCTAAGGGAGATCGAGCCCTCCGCTATGAGGGAGATACTGATCGATATTCCTAACGTGGATTGGAACAGCGTCGGCGGCTTGGATGAAATGAAACAGGAGCTGAGGGAGGCAGTTGAGTGGCCTCTGAAGTACCCCGCTGTGTTCAGTTATGCCCATGCAAACCCAGCTAAAGGCATACTCCTCTACGGTCCACCTGGAACAGGTAAGACCCTTCTGGCGAAGGCTGCAGCACATGAGAGTGAGGTCAACTTCATCAGCATCAAAGGCCCTGAACTTCTCTCCAAGTGGGTTGGAGAGTCTGAGAAGGCTGTGAGGGAGATCTTCCGGAAGGCTCGACAGGCAGCCCCATGCATCATCTTCCTAGATGAGTTGGACTCCATAGCACCAGCGCGAGGGGGCAGCTTTGGAGATTCCCATGTCACGGAGAGGGTGATAAGTCAGATCCTCACGGAGCTGGACGGCATCGAAGAGCTTCAGGAGGTTGTGGTGGTAGGGGCTACAAACCGGCCTGACATAATTGATCCTGCACTACTGAGACCTGGCCGCTTCGACCGGCTGCTCTACGTACCCCTACCCGACGAAGAGGCTAGGAAGGAGATACTGAAGATACATCTGAAAGGCAAGCCGATTGATGAGGACGTAGACTTGGATGACCTTGCTAAAAAGACTGAGGGCTACACTGGCGCCGACCTAGCTGCCGCCGCTGACATAGCGGTGATGCTGGTCATTCGGGAGCATGTAACCAAATACGGTCAGCCAGAGAAGGCCAAGGCGAAGGTGAAAGAGTTGAAGGTCATGGCACGCCACATTAAGGAGGCCTTGGGGAAGGTGAGAAAGATCCCGGGTCATGAGCTGAGGATGTATGACAGTTTCGCCAAAACCTTTGAGGGCAGTATACCTGCCGCTTCCCCTCAACCTAGCATCTAGAAACTAGCAACATAGCTCAGATGTTCCAGCGCTCTCTCAAGGCACCCTTAACTTTTTTAAATATCTCTCCAGCCCTCTCAACCGTGGGCTCCGGAGACGGACGTGCCCTCTCCTCCAGCTTCAGGGTTGTGCCGGCTAGAGCGGCCACTGTTTCAGGCAGCGCAGTGGAGAGGCATCCGTCTGAGTATCCTCCCTCCAAGCATGCCATAACTCTCCCCCCACTATATCGCTCAGCCAGCTTAACAGCCGACCTAACCATCTCCCCATACCCCTCCGCGGTGAGGGACATGCTGGATATAACGTCTGAGTGGTGGGCGTCGTAGCCTGCGGAGATGAGGACAAGTTCAGGGCGGAACTGCTCTGCAACAGGGATTATTGCCTCTTTGAAGGCGTTCAGGTAGACCTTATCATCGGAGAGGGAGGGTAGGGGTAGATTCACCTTGAAGCCTGAGCCTTCGCCCACTCCAACCTCATTCTCGTAGCCTGTGCCGGGGTAGATGCCACGCTCATGGGTGCTTATGTAAAGCACATCGGGCGAGGAGTTGAAGGCTTCCTGAGTGGCGTTCCCGTGGTGGACGTCAATGTCGAGGATGAGAATGCGTTTAGCCAGCTTCTTCTTCAATGCGTAGGCGGCGGCAATGGCGATGTTGTTGAAGACGCAGAAGCCGACTGATGAGGCACCCAAGGCTCTGCCGCTGATGCCTGCGTGGTGACCCGGCGGCCTAACCAAACTGAATACCCTAGGGGTTCCACCGCTGAACATGAGTTCACATCCCTTTATAGCTCCGCCAGCTGCAAGCAACGCTACTTCATAGCTCTCCTTCGAGAGGGCAGTGTCACCGTCATAGTGACCTCCCCCTGCCTCGCAGAACCGCCTTATATCCTCAACATATTGGGGGTCATGGATGAGTTCCACCTCTTCTACCGTCGCCTGCTTGGGCTCAACTATCTCACATTGCCCCCCCGAGATCAGACCGAATTTATTGATCGCGGCAAGAGCCTTACTCAACCGAGAGGGCACCTCACAGTGCATACCCGTCTTATGGTCAAGGAACCGATCGCTATAGATCAGCGCTACCTTATTCTCCTTCTGACTCTTCATCCCAAAAATCCACTCCCCAAACTATGTAGAAGCGAGAACATTTAACGGTTATCAATATGAAGTGAAGTTGTTACCCTCAGAAACTCTTAAGCTTCGTTGCACGTATTGAAGTTTACTTCTTATCCATTGGTGACGCAGGGATACTTTGAATGAGTAGATGTCCGAGGATTGTGTTAACAGGCTCAGCGGCTGATATGAGCAACCATTGGGGTAAGATCTTCACGGGCTTCGGAGCTTGCATATCCAACCCACCCTTCCCACTATGTTTTGTAAAGAGACTCTTCTATCCACCCGTAAGCAATCGAGACGGGAGAGCAGACTACGCTCCCTACGCCCTGAGGAAGATTGAGGCACGCCTCCTTGAGAACGGCTTCGACGAGAGAGATGTAGTCGTAGCCCACCCCAACCAGTTGGACAGCCTCATAGGACCTGAGACAAAGGCCGTCGGCATAACGGTCATGGATCCGCTTGGCCTCGGTCCCACAAGCCAAACTTTCAGTTCCATCCTAAACGGTGAGTCTGCAACCTACAGTGAGTTTAAGAAATTGATGAACAGTGGACTGCTGACGCGTTATGGGGCTAGAGTGATAGCGGGGGGCATGGGTACGTGGCAGCTGTACCGTACACAAGGGGCACAGGAGAGGTATAGGATCTCAACTCTGGTTATGGGTGAGGGTGAGAAGGCTGCTCCAGAGCTCTTCTGGAAGGCTGTAAACGGTGAGAAGCTGCCCAAGACAGTGTTTGCTGAGGATGCAGAAACTGAGCTTATACCTGCTATTAGAAATCCCTCAGTGGCGGGGCTCATTGAGATCTCTCGAGGCTGCGGCAGGAACTGCAAGTTCTGCATCCCCTCCATCAGAGGGAAGAGGGATATGCCCATCGATCGGGTGGTTCAGGAGGTTAGGGTGAACGCTAGGGCAGGATGTGCTGCTCACACCCTTCATGCTGAGGATGCCTTGATGTACGGCTCCGGAGCTGCCAATAGGTTCCAGCCAAACAGGGAGAAGGTTATGAAGCTCTTCACCAGTGTCTACAAGGAGACGGGGAAGCCGAATTTTGGGATCAGCCATACAGCACCCTCCACAATCGCAGCGGATCCCAAACTGGTAGAGGATATCTCTGAACTTTTAGAAGTCGGTAAGGGTAAGCGTACCCCTCTCTTCGGCTTCCAGACGGGGATCGAGACTGGGAGCACTAAGATCATGAAGAAGTATATGGCGGGGAAGCCTCTTCCCTTCAAGGTTGAGGAGTGGCCAGAGGTGGTCACCCAGGCCTTCGGCATCTCTAAGGATCACGGATGGATACCTGCGGCAACACTCCTCATGGGGCTTCCAGATGAGACTGCTGACGACGTGAACCGCAGCCTTGAACTTATGGACCGCCTCAGAGACTGTCCCTCCTTCATAGTACCGCAGTTCTTCATACCCCTCACAGAGACAGTTCTTGAGGGTGCAAAGATGTTTGACTCTTCGAGGATGCTGGATGAACACTGGCAGCTTCTAGCCAGATGCCTAGACCACTCAGTCAGGTGGGCTGACTATTTGAGGAGGCTATATTTCTCCACGGATCCTATGTGGCTTAGAGTTCTCTACTGGTTCGGCTACCGTATGCTCTACCTCTTCGCATGGTTTGGGGGGAGGGCGGCAGTGAAGAGGATGGGTTTAGACTGGGAACGGTACAGCAAACGGAAATGAGCTGGCTGTCAACTTTATTAGTCTGCTGTGGGGTCTAAGTTTTATGGAGGCGGTGAAACCGCTTCAGGAAGCTGAGGTTTGAAGGTTTCTAGGATACGTAAAAGGGATGGAAGCATCCAAGGTTTCAACCCTGACAAGATAACCTTGGCCATATACAAGGCTATGAGGTCTCAGGGGTTAGTCGATCGAAGAACCGCCAGTAAGCTTTCAGGTCAGGTTGTAGAATCGGTTGAAACCAGTTTCGGGGGCAGGGAGATCCCGACTGTAGAGCAGGTTCAAGACCTTGTTGAGTCCACTTTAATGAGGGCGGGGTACGCTGAGGTTGCTAAGGCGTACATCCTCTATCGGCAGAAGAGAGCAGAGATCAGGGCGGCGAAGAAGCTTGTAGGGGTCAGCGATGACCTGAAACTCAGCGTCAACGCCACAAGGATCCTGATGAGAAGATATCTCCTGAAGGATGAGTTGGGAAGCGTTATAGAGACACCTGGGCAGATGTTCAGGCGAGTGGCCAAGGCTGTAGCCGCGGTAGACCGGAAGTATGAGGGGCGAGCGGATTGGAAGGCAACTGAGGACGCTTTCTACAGGGCGATGGCTAACCTCCAGTTTCTACCCAACTCCCCCACTCTTATGAACGCTGGAACAAATATGGGGCAGCTGTCCGCCTGCTTTGTTCTACCTGTACCAGACTCGATAGAGGGGATCTTCAGCGCAGTGAAGAGCATGGCCCTCATACATCAATCGGGCGGTGGAACCGGGTTCTCCTTCTCCAACCTCAGACCTGAGGGAGATGTAGTTCTCTCAACGAAGGGAATAGCCTCTGGCCCCATCTCCTTCATGCGCATCTTCGACACCGCCACAGAGGTGATCAAGCAGGGGGGGAGGCGGCGAGGCGCCAACATGGGAATCCTACATGTAAATCACCCAGATGTCGAGAAGTTCATCAAAGCCAAGCAGAAGGAGGGGCTCCTCAAGAATTTCAACCTCTCAGTGGCAGTTGACGACAGCTTTATGAAAGCTGTTGAGCGGGATGAAGACCACGCGTTGATCAATCCCCGAACAGGTGAAGAGACAAAGAGGGTTAAAGCCAAGCATCTCTTTGAGATGACCGTTCATGCGGCGTGGAGCACCGGCGACCCAGGACTCATCTTCCTAGACGAGATAAACCGTTACAACCCAACTCCCCAGCTCGACGCCATAGAGAGCACCAACCCCTGTGGGGAGCAGCCGCTTCTCCCCTACGAGTCATGTACCCTAGGATCCATCGACATAGCCAAGTTTGTTGACGGCGGGAAGATAGATTGGAGGCGGCTGAAAGAGCTGGTACACCTTGCAGTACACTTTCTAGACAACATCATCGATGTGAACAACTTTCCCCTCCCCAAAATAAAGGCTATGACGAAGGGGAACAGGAAGATAGGCCTCGGCATAATGGGTTGGGCTGAAGCCCTCATCAAGATGGGAATACCCTACAACAGTGAGAAGGCTCTGAAGATTGGAGAGAAGGTTATGAAGTTCATAACTGAGGAGGGTCGGAGGAAGTCTGTTGAGATTGCGGAGGAACGGGGGGCATTCCCCAACTTCAGGGGAAGCCTCTGGGAGAAGAAGGGCTACAAGAAGCTTCGGAACGCCACCATAACCACCATAGCGCCGACAGGTACGATAAGCATCACCGCAGGAGCCACCAGCGGCATCGAACCATTATTCGCGGTCTCCTACGTGAGAAACGTCATGGAGGGCACCCGCCTCCTAGAGGTGAACCCTGTCTTTGAGGCTACTGCCAAGGAGAGAGGCTTCTACAGTCGGGAGCTGATGATGGAGATCGCCAAGAGGGGATCCGTGAGGGAGATAGCCGAGGTCCCTGAAGATGTGAAGAGGCTCTTCGTCACCGCTCTAGACATAACACCTGAGTGGCATGTGAGGATGCAGGCGGTCTTCCAGAAGCACACCGACAACGCGGTCTCCAAGACAGTCAACCTGCCGGCAGATGCCTCCCTAGAGGATGTCCGCAACGCATTCATGCTCGCCTACCGGTTAAAATGTAAGGGCATCACCGTGTACCGCTACGGGAGCAAGAGAGAACAGGTGCTCAGCATCACCCCAGTGGAGGAGAGGCTTCTGGGCGAGGAGCCTGTGACCGCAGAGTCAGAGTTCTCGGGCGGTTGCCCCGCAGCACAATGCACATACTAACACACCCGCACGAACCGATCTATCGAATAACCGTCTTCTCTTAGTTTAGTTTCCCGAATCAGATTTTTGATTTTTCTCTTCTATACCGAACCTCCATTTCCCATATTTGCCAAGTCCTCCACCTCAATCAACATCTATCAGCTTCTATGCGAGTTGAAGGAGAACCCTACGCCGAAGAGGCTTCTAACAATCATTAAAAAAGCCTGTTGAAATTGTCTAACTGAATATGCAAGTTTAATGTGTCTTTAACAAAAATTGGTTGCCCTTGACTTGTTCAAGGTTGCTGAATAACTCCTCGGCTTTCATAACTAAACCGAAATTTTCTCTAACCTCTACTAGGGTTGTTTCATAAAAACGCGCATTCAAAGAAGCAGTAGCATCTGACAAGAGTATAATGTCCCATCCTCTATTGAAAGCATCACGTAATGAGGATTCTACACAAATAGAACTGTCGACTCCGGTGAAGATTAAAGTGTCAATCTTTAGCGATTTCAGCCATAGTTCAAATTCCGTGTCTTGAAATATAGAATCCCGTCTCTTCTCCACAATTAGATCTTCAGATTGGATCTTTAAGGCATCTACGATGTCACTATCCCATGTGTTACGAACACAAATCGGTATTCTTTCAATGCGTTCGCGCCGTTTTTTGGGCAAAATTTTATGCCGTCTATCGAGCATATCCACGCCAGATTTCTCACGGATCGCTTTTGAAAAAAACACTGGAATCTTCAACAACTTTGCTTTTTGATAAACCTGCCGGATAACCGGTATTACTCCTTGATACTTGGATATATCGTACCCAAGCTTATCAAACGATCCTCTGGGAGACAGAAAACTGTTTTGTAAGTCAATAATAATAAG
>DAOVDL010000174.1 GCA_030669485.1 Candidatus Bathyarchaeota archaeon | reverse complement strand
ATACTGCTTGACACAAACATCCTCGTACATTCACATAACAAGGCCGCCCCAAACCGGAGGAAGGCGGGGAGCATCCTCCGAAAGGCGATACGGGGGGAGATTGAGGCCTACATAGCACCACAGGTACTGTATGAATTCTTCGCGGTTATCACAAACCCAAAGAAGGTTGAACACCCCCTCCCCGCGGAGGAGGCGGCGGAGATATGCTTAGACCTTTGGGAGTGTAGGGAAATTGGAAAAGCAGAACCAACACCAATGGTGACGAGGGAGGTCTTCAGATATGTCAGGGAGCTGAAGCTGTCTAAAAGCGGAATCTTCGACTGCGTGTTAGCTGTCACGGCGAAAGAGAACGGTTTAGAAATGGTTTACACCGAGAACGTTGACGACTTCAAGGCATACAGCTTTCTCAAAGCCTCAAACCCACTGGTCTAATTGGAAGTCAGAAAGGTGCAGGGACACCTAACAGACTTCTCATAAGCTTTAAGGGTGAAACCATTTATCCCTGAACCATTCTAGATAGTCATTGCTCAGTAGCCTCCCCCCAGTTGATGTGGTTTGCCGCTACCACCTGCAGGAGAACTGATCCCCTACCTCATCCCAGCCTACTTCCCCGGTCTGGCTTGATGTTAGGGTGATTTATTTATTTATGTGGTGCGAGTGGAGATTCTGGGGGAGGGGGGGTGTTACCATTGTTGAACATCGTTTAACATTGCTAACGTTGTTTAACATTGATAGCATCTGTTGTGGTTAAACGTGGAAGTCAGGATTTCTGGTTTCCTGTTAGGGCGCCGTGTTGGTTTCACGGGCTTTCCTAGGCATAGTCTTTCAGGTGGACTGCCCGCGTGGTGCTGCCGACTTTTCTGAGGAGTGCGTCATCTGCTGTTAGGAGTGTTGAGTTGGTCTTCTCTGCTGATCTGATGTACACACTGTCATAATAGGTGGTGTTCTTGTTTACGCTTAACTTCAGGATGTTGCGGTGGTCTTGGGTGTTAAGTTCCACTGTTTGGATGTTGAGGTTTAGGAGGAGCCTGAGTTTCTCCTCTGCCGCCTCCAGTTTTATGAAGCCTCTTAGGGTTGCGTTCCGCAGGGCGTTCCCAACCTCGTAGGTTATGAGGGGTGGGGCGGTTAGGTTTATTTTGCCGTTTAGAAAGTCGTTTAACAGTTTTTCAGCTTTACTGCTGAGGTCTTCATGGAGGAGGAAGCGTGCGGCCACTGAGGCGTCTGTGAGGTAGGTTTTCAATGTCTCTCCCTTAACTCACGTATGGTTCTGTTGATGAAGCCTTTTGGGACCGTATGCCTCCTCTCGGTGAGGTCTTTCAGCAGTTTCTCCCCAGTTCTCCTTCTCTCCTCTAACTTTACTCTGCGGTCTATGGATTCTCGTATGTATTCAGACCAGTTTATGTCTGTTTCACTCATCTTCCTCTTCAGCTCCTCTTGAACCTTCACGGTGACGGTTGAGTGTTTACTCATAGGTGTTACCTGAAGTGTTACTTATTAGCAGTATATTTAAGCATTACAATTTGAGTTATTTAATGGCTTAGAATCCAGTTAAGTGGTGTGTTCAATGGTTAAGGAGGGATCCCCCGGTGGAGGGCAGCTGCCTTGCTGCATGTTAGCGGCATCGTTACTCAAGATGGATCTTCTTATTTCTACCATCCAGAGTAAGCTTGAACTTGTTCAACAGGTTTCTGCCCAACACAATCTTCGGTGCAACCGTTGGGAAGTGCTCCTCCTTTATAGCTGCAAAGACCACGCCCTTCCTGATTCCGCCCACCTCAACATTGGCAGTGGTGAGGTTAACCTTGAAGGCTCTTCTTCCACCGAACCCTCTGAGAGATTCCTGACCAGTTACTTCCAACTTCAAAGTCTTGGCAAGCTTCTCATGGATTACACAATACTTGGCTCCAGTGTCCACCAAAGCAAGGCTGGCTACTGAAAGATTCTTTCCAAATAGCCTGACAGGGATGAAGGGGATGTCGTTCAGATAATTCCAAGAATGCATCTTATCACAGTATCGCTGAGGCCTGCTCTTCAGGTCTGTAAAGCTCCTTTATGAAGAAGTCTCTGCCACCGGTCTTCCGTTCAGCCATTCTCACCGCCCTCTCCAGATCAGCGTTGACAGCAACAAGCTTGCCTTTGTAGAATACAGCGGTCTTGCCATGATGCTTCCTGATGAGTTCATCCTGCATGTTCAGGTAGGCTTGAAGGTTCTCATCATAACCCAACGGTTAACACCTATACCGTTATTATAATCCCTATACTTAAAGCTCACATGAACCCTTAAATCGGATGTTATTTCCGCCGCGTTATGTGAATTTTTTCATGCACGGTGGAAGGGGTTTCTCAGCTTAACGGCTGCCAGCCTTCACGGTGTGAGGGTTATCCCATCCATGGCCAGGTGGACAGCCCACCCTACTGCCGTCACAGCGAGGTATTTCCAGCCCCTCCAACCCCCAAGATAGGCACCCGCAGCTATGACCCCTATGATGGTGGGGTAGGCCCAGCAGTGGAGGAGGAATGGGGGGTTGGGGGTGAACAGTTCAGCGAACAGGTCTTCCCAGGTTGAGGGGAGGATTGCTGAGGCCATGGATGGATGCCATGTGGGGAGGTAGTTGAGGTCGGGGAGGAGGA
>DAOVDL010000091.1 GCA_030669485.1 Candidatus Bathyarchaeota archaeon | reverse complement strand
GTACTGCTTTCCTTAACTAATCTTTCTCTGTTACTGTCTTTAATAACCTCAACTTGAGGAAGCTTCTCAGGGTATAGCTCGAATATTCGCCGGCGCAACTCAGCGTTGGCACAGTAGTTTTCCAATGCTGATTGACCCCATTCTTCAACCAATTTTATTGCACGGTGTTTGCCAAACCTGTTGAAGCAGTCTGCTAGGATGGTGACGGGAATTGTGTTTCCTGAGATGGCGGCGACCTCGGCTTCTCTGACGGCATATTCGTTACCGTTGAATGAGACGGTTAATCCCCCGCTTTCTCTTACAAGTTGGTATGGTGAAACATCTGTGATACTGTCTCCAACATACATCACGTTGTCAAGTCTGCAGTTCAGTTTACTTACAATATCCTTCAACGCGTTTGCCTTTTCATAGCCGCCGATAGGGTTAACTTCCTCCAACATTCTACCGGATTTCATCTTAGGAATTTCTCTCCAGAAGATTTCCTCAAGCCTTTTCACGGTCTTCTGGTCTCTGGAGGAGAAGTTGTCAACGGATGTGGCATTGGGAGGTATCTCAATCATAGGCATTGCAGTTATCTCCTCTTTGAAGGCCTTGATTTGGTTGATTTCCTCCTCACTTACTTCATATTTGTTGAGGTTTAATCTAGTGCAGTACACATTCTTGTATGGGAAGCCTATTAGGTCACAGAGTGAAGAGAGGTACTGTTCGTAGCTTGTGCTTATGATATAGGAGGGCATTGCCTCCTTAACGAATCGGAGTGTATCATCTGCTCCGGGAACCAGCAGGATATTCTTCAAGCAATATTCTCTTATTCCTTCGTCTGTTGCCCCGTAAGCTTTTAGGAAGGGGAGGATCAGTTTTAGGGTATCTCCAGGTTTGTATCCCGGTTTCTTGATGACATCTGCGAGAACATCGTCATACTTGCTTATCAATGCGAAGAAGATGCCGCCGTCTGAGATGAAATGCTCTGCCAACTCGAAGGCGTTGTCATTCTTGGATATGGGTCCCTCACAGTCAGATGCAAATATCATCGGATTTTTACCCGACATTGCTGAACCCGTTAGCCTAAATTCCTCAATTTCTTCATATGGCTTATGCTCTTGTTTATGTGCTCCTCGCTACCTATGTCCCATCTATTCCATAAAGAGCCGTCGATATGTTGAATGCCATCCAAGGATACTTCCCTTGCCTCAGTGATAGAATCCCCGACCCCGACTACGCAGACCGCCCTAGATTTGAGTGCATAGGTTCGGTTGTCGCCCCGTAGCTCCATGGATCCGGGGTAGACTCGAATCTTATCAGCATACTTCTCAGTCAGCTTATACGCTTCACTGAGATCCACATATGGATTGCCCGAGAATTTGTTTCTATATGACCCGTAAGATAGAGGCATAGCATAAGTCACAACAGTTGCCTGTGGCTCAAATTCAACCCTTCCCAGGTTTCCTTTGATCATCTTGTAGCATACATCAACGAAGTCGTCGTGTAGGGTAGGCATTAAATTTATTATTTCGGGGTCTCCTGGCCTGCTGTTGATCTCTAAGATCTTTGGACCCCCCTTTGCATGCATGAAGGCCGCGTAGAAAGGCATGCCACGTAGGTCAAGGTCACCTGCCTCCTTCTTCAACCTGTTGAAAAGTCTATTCACGATCTCGATCTCTTTGTCTTTATCTGCAGGAGTTACGAAGGGCAGGTGGTCGGTTTTATCTTTATATGAGCCTGTTCCACCAGTGTTTGGACCTCTGTCACCATCAAATGCCCTCTTGTGGTCGCGGGTTTCTGGTAGTGGTGCTAGGGACTTTCCGTCGCACCAAGCTTGAAAGCTTGACTCTTCTCCCTCAACTTTCTCCTCTATTATAACCCGCTCTTTCGCCTCACCGCCGTAAATAGAGTGGAAATGTTCCATTGTCTGTTCAATTGTGAAGAAGTGTTCCCCCCCAACTCCTACACCTTTACCAAAGCCAGGCCTATCGGGTTTTATCACAGCTTTTTCTATGCCACCGAGCTCCTCAACCCATGTTTTAACTTCGTTTCCCAGTTCTTCACTACTCTTACCACGGTAATCCTTCGGGTCGAAGATCTTGAAGCGCGGATTGGCCTCAGGCATAACCTCTTGAAGTAGAAGCCTTTGCTCAACTTTGCTTGCTTCAAGTGCATATCTCTTTGTAACACAAATCATGGGTATACTGGTTTTTTCTTCTATGATATCTCTGACGCCATCGATTATAGGGGTTTCAGGGCCAACTATTCCGAAGTCTATTTCGCTTTTATATTTCTCTGCAAACTGACAGATCTTCTCAGCATTGAGATCTGGAATCACCGTATGCTGCTTGGCTCTTTCCACATTGAAGGGATTTCTCTGCTTATCTGCAACGTAGATTTCTGTGCTATATTTCTCGCTTCGACAGAAGCTGTCAATTATAGATGCCTCTCTTGAGCCGTAAGAAACGACCAGAATGCCTACTCTCTCCACTTGTGCTCCCTCTTGTTAAATAGAGACATAGAATATATATAAAAAAAGGCAGTCATCTCCATGCTAAATGAGAATTATAGTTTTATTTCCCCATAAGCTGTGAAGCTACTTTCCGAACTGCGCTTTCTACACGATCATCAATTTGAAGTGCCTTGATTCCTGCTCTCTCCAGTTCGTGAAGTGGCCGCTCTCCAATCTTCTTGGCTATCACTGCATCGCATCCGCTCAGAGTTCCGATTATTTTCAGAATTTTCTCCTCATGTGATCCACAGGATAATGGTTTTTCACAATAGTGGCGTACATCTCTCTTTCCAACAAACTTGATGGAATCTGCCGTTGCCTGATATATGTGGAATGCTTCCGCCTGACTGAAATGTAGGTCTACCCAACCCTTTCCACTGGTAGCAACCGCTATTAGGTGTACTGTGCGGCTTGTAGGCGCCCCGACTGTTGATGGACTGGCATGCACACAGGGTACTTTCGCGAACTCAGCGGACCTATCTTCGCCCAAGAGACCCACTGCGTCTGCTCGGCAGAATCTGCAGTGACGCATCTGCCTTATATCCTCTCCACATAGGTCCTGTAATTTTTTTCGTTCGAGGGAGGTAGGAGCACGACTCTTTATGGTAGTTCCGGGAACAGGTATAAGCGGGAGAATGTTTACTATGTATGCTCCCAGCGATTTCACCTTCTTGCATACCTCAGATATATGCTCAACGTTTATGTCAGGCATCATGACTGTATTTACCTTCACCGTCATTCCGCGTTTAACTGCCTCCTCCAAGCCTTTCAACTGGCGCGATATTAGGATGCGCGCGGCTTCTTCTCCTTCATATTTTCTGCCGTTCAGGTAGACCCATTCATAAATATTTTTTCCAACTTTTGGGTCAACTGCGTTTATCGTAATCGTTAGGAACTTTAGTCCTAGCTTATCTAACTCTCCGATTTTTTCTGGTAAGACCAAACCGTTAGTGCTTAGGCATATCGTGAGTTCAGGAAACTCTTCCCTGATCTTACTTAGCGTTTCAAAGGTCTCTTCGTTTGCAAGGGGGTCGCCAGGTCCAGCTATGCCAACAACTGTTAGCTGTGGAATCTTCTCTTTGACAAGGCGGGTTCTCTCCAAGGCTTCATCTGGAGTAAGTACTCTACTTGTTACGCCTGGACGACTTTCATTGACACAATCGTATTTTCGGTTACAATATCTGCATTGGATATTACATTTTGGAGCTACGGGCAGGTGTACCCTTGCGTATTTGTGGTGGGCGCCCTCGTCGTAGCAAGGATGTGTCTTGGTTTTTTCGAAAATCTTTTGACTCAAACTTTCACCTATACGAACCTCGTCATTACAGCTTGCCGACCGGGCATCCTGTTAATTATACATTATACTCGAATGTTTATGATTATCGGCGTCTACTCATTATGGGTATTAATAGAACGATTATGCACGCTGAAAGAGTAGCCTATTAAAGCGAACTTCATCTCAAGTATTTATCAATCATTAGGATGTTGTTGAGAGTTGGGCGGGTTAACTCCTAGGGAAGTTGAACGTTATGACCGGCAAATAAGAATCCCGAGTTTTGGCTTTAACGGTCAAGAGAAATTAAGGAAGGCAAAGGTTG
>DAOVDL010000019.1 GCA_030669485.1 Candidatus Bathyarchaeota archaeon | reverse complement strand
GGCGAGTTTTTCATACTCCTCGAAAAGATTGAGGGGCGTGAATACTACTGGGATCTGGGAGAGGTGGTACGTAGAGGCTCACTTACAACAACAGATCGAGCTAGATGTAGCGCGCTCTCCAACTACCTAGTGAGAATTCATCGGAAGAGGCATAAAGCCCCTGAGCTGTACCGAAGGCGTATCCGCGAGCTATTTGGGCATGGAGAATGTATCATGGGGCTGGTAGATAACTACCCCCAAAAATCCAGTTTTGTCACAGCAGAGGGGCTTCATAATGTGGAGAAGAAATGTTTGGAGTGGAGGTGGATGCTCAGAGATAGGGCACATCGCCTCTGTCATGTCCACGGAGACTTTCACCCTTGGAACATCCTGTTCAGGAAAGGCGCCGACTTCACTGCTCTCGACCAGAGTCGAGGTGAATGGGGTGAGGCAGCTGATGACATAGCAGCCCTGAGCATAAACTATCTCTTCTACTCGCTTCAGACGTACGGTAAGCTGGCAGGGCCCTTCAAAGAACTTCTCCACCTCTTCATCGGCAACTATCTAAAGAAAACTGGCGACCATGAGCTTCTAGCAGTTATCCAACCCTTCTATGCGTGGAGAGGCTTGGTTCTAGCAAGCCCCATCTGGTATCCCACCCTCAACCTTAAAGTTAGAAGGAGTCTCCTGAATTTTATTAACAACTGCCTCGACGCGGAGGAAATAGATCTGAACAGGATTAACTCCTACTTGACGGAACCTTGGCACAGGATTTTTTTAAGCAACCTCTCGACATAGAGATAAGAACGATCAGAAAGCATGGTGTCTAACCGTATTGAAAGCAATTGTATTGTCGGGTGGTCCTGGTACAAGGCTTAGGCCTATGACCTGCACCCGACCGAAGTTGATGATCCCTGTAGCAAATCAGCCTCTAATTGACAGGATTCTCCAGAAACTCTCAGAGAGCGGCATCTCTGAGGTTGTTCTAGCAGTCAACTACATGGCTGATGCCCTCAAACACTATCTTGGAGACACTAAATTTGGGTTAAACATCAAATATTCATTAGAACCCAAGCCCTTGGGAACAGGCGGCCCAATAAAATATGCTGAGGAACTTCTGAGTTTAAGGATAGGTGAGACACTACTCATCTTAAACGGCGATATAGTTACAGACATCAATTACAGGGATCTTGTGGCGGCTCATCAGAAGTATGCCAGAACCCATCACGCCGTCCTGACAATAGCTCTCCATGAGGTCAAAAACACACGCAGATACGGCTTAGCGCAACTTGACTCTTCCGGTAAAATCCTCAGATTCATAGAGAAGCCGAAGGGTGCCAAGGCTAGTGGGCTGATAAATGCTGGGATCTACGCCACAGATTCAAGGCTGTTCAACTATCTGAATGCTGAGAAATGCTCCATTGAACGAGAGGTTTTTCCAGTTCTGGCGGGGGAGGGGAGGCTATACGGCTTGAAGCAGGAAGGCCTTTGGATAGATGTTGGGAAGCCGAAGGAATACATAGACGCAAACTTCAAGTTATTGGAACTGAAGGGTGGCGTTGAGGTGGCAGCCAACGCGAGGGTGGATTCGAAGGCGAGGATAGTTGCTCCCTCCCTAATAGGGGAACATGTTAAAGTCGCTGCAGATGCGAAGATTGGCCCATATGCAATTCTGGGGAATGATGTGACGATAGGAGATGGATGTCGGATCGACCGCTCTATAATCTTCAACGGGTCAACTGTTGGAAACCGTTCTGCTATAACCCGCTCTGTCCTAGGAAGTTCTTCAACGGTGGGTAGCAGAGTCAAGATTGGGCGAGGCTGTATATTCGGTGATTACACTGTGTTGGGGGACAGGGTTAAGCTAGCTCGCGACATGTACGTCTGCCCTTACAAAGAGGTGGAGAAGAGTCATCTGAGACCTAGTTGGATCAGTTGATCTTTCCTTGACTCGAATATCGATCTGGAGTTGGATAAGATAGACTGGTTGTGGATTCCCCTTTCAGCTGTTCCCGTAGTGTTGGGCTACGTGGTTGTCAGGTTAATAACGATGCCCCTTGCAGGGTTTATGCGCCGACGCGGTGTAACTGGTGTTGATGTCCACAAGCCTGAGCGGCCTGTTATCCCTGAGATGGGCGGCTCCGCTGTAGTAATCAGCCTCGTAGTATGTTCAGTGCTGCTGGTTTTACTTGTCCCCGAACATTTTTGGGGATATCTTGCTTTCACCTTCGTCATCATTATCGCCGCTGCAGTTGGAGTCATCGATGCTTTCAGACCTTGGAATGCCCTGTTAAAGGTCGCCTTGGTTGCAGTTGCCTCCATACCCATAATCTTGTTGGGTGCGTATTCCTCATTTCCAGAGCTTCCCTTCATCGGCCCAATTAGAACGACTATCCTTTACCCCCTTGTTTTTGTTCCGCTCTTCATCACACTTGTTTCCAACGCTACAAACATGTTCGATGTTCTCAATGGCTCTATGACCGGGACATCAGCCATTGCTGCAGTCTTTCTTTTTCTAGCATCCTTAATCTTGGGTCGATATGAGGTTGCAATTATTTACTTGCTCATAGCGGCTGGCCTTTGCGGTTTCTATCGATATAACCGATACCCAGCTAAAGTTTTCTCAGGGGATGTTGGGAGCTTAGGGGTCGGTGCAGCCTTCGCTGCCGCGGCAATAATAGGGCGGATGGAGTTCATAACCATCATCGCATTGCTGCCCACTATGATAAACGGTGCTATAATCCTTTCAAGCGTGGGGAGGCTCTTTGAGAGGCGTGAGATAAGAGAGCGGCCCACCATGCTCTTGGAGGATGGACGGATATCTGCCAGCCGGAGTAGTAAGGCGCCTATAACCCTAACGAGGTTGGTGGTGGCGTCATCACCCCTGAGGGAGGATGCAGTGGTGCAGCACTTCTTCATCTTGAACATTTTTTCAGGCATCTTGGCAGTTGTAACAGCACTATTCATGGTGATGTAGAATGCTCAAGCGGCTTCAATGCATATTCATCCTCATGGCTCTTTTCTGGGTGCTGATCATTGAGGCATCTTGGCTGCTGGCAAGGCTTTACCTCCCCTGGATCAAAGTTACGCTACCGGGAGTTGAGGTAGATGTGTTCGTCTGGATCGGTGTCATCTTGGTTTTTGCAGCGATACTTCTATTCTTCAGAGGTTTCCTTCACGCTCTCTTCTGGTATGTGAAGAGTAACGGTGAAGATCAGAGGTAGGCTGAAGTAACATCAACTATCCGTTTTACCGGGTCTTCCATCCCTGCTACAAGCCTCTTCGCCCTCTCCCTTTGAGCAGCCCTGAACCTATTCGGATCTTGAAGTATCTGTGCCACTGCCTTAACGAGGGCTCCTGGATCAATCATCCGTTGAATGAGCTTCTGTCGTATAAGGTACCTATCCACGTAGGTCGGTTCGCTTGGGTAGCAGGAGAAGGTTGGCACCCCAAGGAGGGCTGCCTCGGCAGTCATTGTGCCTCCGCCGCCTATGAAGGCGGTGCTGAAGGTCAATAGGCTGGAACCGTCAACAGTCCTCTCAGCCACTGTCACCCTGCCGCCCAGTTTCTCCTTCAGCATAGTGGCCTGATCATTGTACCGGGGCAGTACCACAACCTGTACCCCAGCTCCCAGCTCCTTAAGAAGCCTCTTCACTATTGCAGTTGTCACCAAGTTTCGCCTGTCTACCCGTTTGAGGAGGTATGCGGCGTAGTTTTCTTCAGGTCGCACGGTCACTATAGGCTCCCCACTGGATAGGTCAAGTTGCTTGAGAACGGCTGAGTTAAATTTGTAGCCCCTGATCCACGCAACTGGGTCTAGGGCTCTATATCTCTCTAGCATACCTTCTCTGGCTCCAACTTCCAGCCAGGCTTTCTTAGGTATTATCCATGGTGTAAGCAGCTTCTCTGATAGGGGCACCGCCAGCCTTGAAGTGGCCTCTGCATGTGGTGAGTCGCTGACGCAGATGTGGGGTATGGCTAAGCCGAAGCTTGCTCTAGATGCCTCTGGTGAAGAGAATGATAATGACGCTGCGGGCTTCTTTCTTCTAAGAAGGGCTGCTAGCTCTGTTGTCCTCCTAAGACTTGCCTTCAGCTTTCCTTCTAATGTTCCCTTACCGTGTTGTCCAACAACGATGGGTTTGATCTTTCTCAACTGTAACATCTCTTCTGCTTCACGGTACCTCCGCGTAGTTACAAGAGTGTCAACACCCGCCTTCCTTACGGCTTTAATGACCTCGCCTAGAAATAGAGCCTGTTTCGGCGTCAGAATGTCTACATGTAGAAGCGTCATAGTTGTTACCTTCCTGTAAACTATACTTAAAATATCTCTATGAATGTTATGGAGTGAGCTTATGAAAAACATTCTGGAGGGGAACTGTTGGGAGTTACAGAGTTTGGGGCACAGGATCTGATTGCAGATCTGAAGAGCGGTAAGCAGAAGGTTTGTGTTGTAGGTTTAGGCAGGATTGGGCTGCCGATTGCCTGCCTCTTCGCAGGGGGCGGTGCCCATGTAACTGGTGTTGATACCAATTTGCAGCAGGTTAAGCTTATAGCAGAAGGAACTGCGCCTTTCACTGAGACTGGGCTTCAGACACTTCTGGAGAGGGTGGTTAGGGAGGGTAAGCTCACGGCCACCTCAAATCTTAAAGAGGCTGCCTCTCAGTGCTCCGTTGTGGTGCTGTCGGTTCCGACTAACGTCGACAGCAGGAAGAGACCTGACTACTCTGCAGTTGAGAAAGTCTGCAAGACTTTAGGTGCAGGCCTCAGGAAAGGCTCTCTGATCATATTTGAGAGCACCATAGCTCCAGGCTTCACTGAAACTGTAGCCAAAGGAATTCTTGAGAAACATTCAGGGCTTAAAGCTGGGGAAGACTTCGGACTAGCTTACAGCCCCATTCGAGCGGCTGCAGGTCAAGTGTTAAAGGATCTTGAAGGGTACCCCAGAATTGTAGGTGGTTTAAACAAGGCGAGCCTTGAGGCGGCCTGTGCAGCTCTCTCGCTGATGGTTAAAGGTAGATTCGTCAAGATGGATAGCATGCGAGCGGCGGAGGCGGCTAAGGTTTTTGAGAATGTTTACAGAGATGTTAATATTGGCTTAGCCAACACTCTTGCCCAGTTCTGTGAATACAGCGGGCTCGATTATAAGCAGATCTCAGATGCTTCTAACACCCAGCCTTTCTGTAATCTTCACCGCGCAGGTATAGTTGGTGGAAAGTGCATACCGATTAACCCTTACTTTCTCATACAAGCCGCTGAGGAGATCGGCTTCGACGCTCATCTGGTGGAGTTAGCGAGAAAGATAAATGAAAATGTAGCTAAATATGTGGCTTCAACGGCGATGAAACATGCGAAGAAGTGTCGAAAAGGAGCAAAGCGTATAGCCGTTCTAATCTTGGGGGCGTCATTCAAGGCCGATGTGAAAGAGGATCATCTTTCTGCATCTTGGCTTCTGAGTGAGAGGTTGAAGAAGAAGGGGGCGCATGTTATGGTTTACGATCCTCTTTACACGAGAGAGGAGATGAAAGAGATGGGCTACAGTCCAGTGAACCTTGATGGAGCTTTGGAGAAGGCTGATGGTGTAATTATCGCTGTGGGTCATAAGGTCTTCAGGGAGTTGAAGCCCAGTATCCTTGAGAAGCTCTCGTTGCATAGAAGAGCAGCAATTTTGGACTGCAGTGGCTATAACCTGTTTACGCCGAAGGATTCGACCGAGCATGTGACCTGTATGGCTTTGGGCACTGGAAGAACCTAGAGGTTAAATAACCCTTACTCAGCTTCCCCCTGCCCTGCACTGGGCTCAACCTTTATGAGTTATAGGTATAATGACAAGTCTGTCGCCTTCCTTGACTTTTGTCTTAAGTCTCTCTAAGGAGCCGACTTCAACATTGTTTTTGAGGATCAATGCCTTTAGATGAGGTTTCTCAGCCTTCAGGTCAGCTACATTTACTTCAAACTCGGAACCAAACTCTTCGCTGAGGAGGCGGATAACCGTTAAAACTGTTGGTTCACTCTGCGACTTCAGTCTAACAGTGGTCTTCTGTTTCCCTGCTAAGCTTCTCAGCTGCCCTAAAAGTTCTACTTCCACATCCAAGTATTGTACCTTCCAGATTGACGGCCACTGGATGGGGTAACTCGGGTTACAGTTCCTCAGTCTTGCATTTGAGATCTTTAAGTATACTGTCTGCATCTTTTGATGTTGTTTGGAAGGTGTAGAGATATCTTCCAGATCTAAGTTTAAGCTTTACCTTGTCTTTGAGCCTTTTAACTAGGCAGATATCTGCCTTTTCTGCAAGCTTCATGAACTCCTCAACTTCACTCAATAACTTGGGCAACTTTACACCTCTGTTTAATGGTAATTGGTGCTCCGGGCGGGACTTTCACCGGGGCCTACCTTGTGCCTCCAGATTCGAACCCGCGACCTCCGGCTCGATTGGCCTCCCTCGACAGGCGATGCCGACTGGATAAGGCCGGAATACTTGACCGGACTATACGACCGGAGCATCAACTGCCTGATCTCGATATGGAAAAGGTTTAACTTTATTAAGCTTTGTTTTTGCGCTCCTAAGCAACCTTGAAAATATGTATAATACTGCTTTTCAGTTAGCTACAATCTCAACAACTTTCTAAAAGCAGCTCCAACCTGAAACCATATCAATCATAACCAAGTCTAGCCGCCTTAATGAGTTGGTTTTCTAATACGTTACTTGAAGCAAAACCCAGAGATCACTTGGAAATATATCAAGAAAAAATAGCAATTACTTTATTTCATATATTTCCGCATTGCAGCTTTTACATCCAATCCTTCATGAATAATACCGCAGAGAACTTGAACAATCTTTGTTGGGCTGTCTGCTTGAAATACGTTCCTGCCAGTTGAAACGCCGGCTCCTCCGGCTTGTACCGAACCATACACCATTTCTAGGAAGCCCTCAATCTTTTTCTTTTTTGGTCCGCCAGCCATGACAACGGGGACTGGACAGCCGCGAACAACTTCTTTGAACGATTCTACACTACCAGTATAATTAGTCTTAATTATATCCGCGCCTAGTTCTGCTCCGATACGTGCGGCATGTGCAACAACTTCTACATCATACTCGTTCTTTATGGCCTCTCCTCTCGGATACATCATAGCGAGGAGGGGCATCCCCCAGTCGTTACAGATCTTTGCAGTCTGGCCTAACTGTCCTAGCTGCTTGGACTCCGTTTTAGATCCAACGTTTATATGGATAGAGACAGCATCTGCTCCCAGCTTTATCGCTTCATATATATCGGCAATAAGGACTTTGTCGTTTGGATCTGGCCCTAGTTGGGTACTAGCTGACATATGCATAATTAAACCTATATCTGAACCATAGCCTCTGTAACCGGCTTGAATTATTCCTTTGTGCAACACCACTGCGTCTGCTCCACCCGCTGCAACAGCGTCAACGGCTTCCCTCATGTTATAAAGTCCTTTCATAGGACCTGCCGTTACCCCATGATCCATAGGAATAATAACAGTCCTCTTCGTTTCTCTGTTTATTATCCTGTCCATTCTAATTCTTTTGCCAATCTCTGTCATAAATTCATCACGTTTTCAATGTGTATTAACTAATAAAAAACTATAGATGAATTGCGCAGCCAGAGGAGCAAGCTAATACGCTTGGAACTCCTGCGCAGGAAACATCAACACATCAAATTGTCTGTTCGCTTTTTCGTGAAAAATGGGGTATATATGTGGAGTATTAAAATTCGTATTAAGTAAAACTTTAATTTAACTTCCATAAATTCCAATTTTAATCAAAATGTCCTAGAGTTATTTCATCCTGAAAATCGAATAAGCCTAAAACGACATCTTTCATCTTCAATCTAGTTAAATTACAAACTAAATCTGCATATCTCCAAACTTGACATATTAATTCTCCTTTCTTCCGTTCATGTTTAAGGTTAGGTTTAAAATCCCATACGTGCAGTTTTTCATCCTCCCAAGCTAACAAATCAATATGTCCAACTATTATCTGTCCATTCCTTTCTCCCCATACAGGGATCTCCATAGCCAAGCTATTTCTATCTCTCTCCAAAATGGTCTTCAAAACTCTCTGGTGATTCGATATCTTCTCTTTCTCATTGACATACTGCTCATATACGGAAAATCTGCTTTTGACCATCTCATATTCACAATCTATGTTCTCAAGTAATTCAGTAACCCGTTTAGTTCCTGCATTGTACTGATACAAGTGATTAGGAACAATACTATCCTTGCGAAAAACATTATCTAAAAATAATTTAACATCTCTACTTTGCAACAGCCTTAGTGCATTCTCCTGATTATATCTAGCCCAATGCCAATATCCCCAATGCTTAAACGGCTTCTTTACTATCATTACCTTCACCTTTGTAATAATTACAGAATTTGGTCAAGGGACATTCTTCACATAAAGAAAAAAACCATTTTTTCGAGGCTCTAATTTAGTTCTCGACTTTTCTAAACTCATTAAAGGTTAAATTTCACCATCTATATGGGTGTTGACCGTTAATTTAGCATTATGTAAGGTGTGGGTGGCTTTTGCCTGAGGCGGAGATAAGTATAGTGAATGTAGGTGCATCTGCCACTCTCCAGCACACAATTGACCTTGACGCGATAACCAAGTCTTTCCCCACAGCTGAGTATAGGCCTGAACAGTTCCCCGGGCTGGTCTTCAGGCTGAAGAAGCCTAAGACGGCTACGTTGATCTTCCATTCAGGCAAGATGGTTTGCACCGGTGCAAAGTCTTCGGCGCAGGCCGTTAAGGCTGTTGAGAAAGTTGTGAAGGAGTTG
>DAOVDL010000007.1 GCA_030669485.1 Candidatus Bathyarchaeota archaeon | reverse complement strand
CTATCATCCACTTTGACACCGCCTAGAACGTAGACGCAAGGCCTTTGAGGTGAGGTTAAGAGGGCACTTAGAACTTTAAGCTCCCGCTCCATTGTTCTCCCCGCCACCGCCGGGAGCAGTTGAGGAAACCCAACTATAGATGCCTGAGAGCGGTGGGCTGCAGCAAAAGCGTCGTTGACGTATAGGTCAAAGAAAGGAGCAAGCCTCGTTACCAAGAGAGTTTGGGCAAGCTTCTCAGGTGAACCAGTCATAACCTCCTCTGAGCATAGGCGCAAGTTATCTAGAACAAGAACCTCCCCATCCATCAAGCCGCTGATAGCCTCCTGTGCTTTCGGCCCCATAACATCCTCAACGAAGGTTACATTGGATCCCAGATGCCACTTCAAGACCTCAGTATGAGCTTCAAGAGAGATAAAATCAATTTTACCAGGCCTACTCTGGTGAGAACCTATCACAACCTTTGCTTCCCTGAGATCCTCTAGGGTAGATACAGCCGCCTTTATCCTTGAATCATCCAAGATCTGGCCTGACGCTGGGTCGAGAGGAGAGTTAATGTCAACCCTGACAAATACGGTCTTACCCTTAACGTCTACATCATCTAAAGTCAGAAAGCCCTTAGCCACAATGCTCAGCCCCGTACTTCATAGGTGATAGTAATTATAATTTCCTGCTTTTATAACTGTTAACCCAACATGATGATTTTAATGCAAAAAGCGAGATTAAACGTCATATCCACCGTAATTTACGGTGTTTCTACACGTTACAAACTTTTTATACATATTAGCTACTCCCTTCATGTTGGAAGCAACCATGCCGGGGTGGCTCAGCAGGCTAGAATGGACGAGTCGGGCTATGGCCAGAGCGCTGGACTCCAAGCGCGGAAGGCGAGACTCATAATCCAGAGGTCGTGAGTTCGAATCCCACCCCCGGCACCAAAAATACCGTAAAGCGGATTATTATAATGCACCTGTCCCCCACATTGGGACAACGCATAATAGAAGGATGACAAGTAAACCGATGCTTAACATCCTTCTGTTAGGTGAGATACGTGAGACATCTTCTAGGGGACCTGCGTGGCGGGCAGAGGCGAAGAAGAGCATCAGGATGCCCATAGCAAACCAACCCAACGCAAACGTAACGACGACACCTATCATGGAGACGGTTCTATGCAGTTTTCCTCCGAAGAGCGCGCGGGATATATGCCCACCGTCCAACATACCTACCGGTATCAGGTTCAGCATGGTGACAACCATCCCCACCCAAGCGGCAAATGCGACGGGATGGAAGAGAAGAGAGTAACCGGAAGGTATGTACGGAACCGCAACTTGCGTCAACAGAGTGAAGAGAATTGGCGTAGGCAGACTAATCGTTTCCAGCGGCATTGCATCAACTGGAAGGATATATGAGTGCTGTATGCCCAAGAACGCTATCGGGAGCAGTGTTAGGAATCCGGCTATAGGACCAGCAGCACCGATATCAAATAAAGCATCCCTATTAGGCGTCTGTTCCTTCATTTTTATAATTGCCCCGAAGGTGCCGATGAAGAAGGGAATCGGTATGAAGTATGGGAGAGTGGCCTCAACTCCCCACCTGTTGGCCATGATTTTATGTCCCAGCTCATGTAAGCCTAGAATGGCCAAGAGGGCTGAGGAGAATGTTAGAGCCCCATGCCACGGCGTCTCCATAACACCCAAACTGACCAAGTTAATCGACATCTGGTAGCCCACATAAGTTGTTGTACCAATGGTTGCAAGCAATAGGAGAAGATTCCAGACCCATCGGGCAGGCTGAATCCTTGACCGCTGGATAATCGTTAGAACCATCCGGCCCTCCCTTACCCTCAGCAGAGAAATATATCCCAAGGCTTTCAGTTGAACGTTAACAGAGGAAAATCCCTTCTTCAAATCAAGATGGGGCGTGACATGCAATATTAGACGCCCATCAACCAACATAGAATCTTCTACTGAAAAGCCCAGACTTACCGTGTTAAGTATTTCTTGAATGTCAGAATGTTCAATCATTTCAAGAATGCATCTTCTAATTTTTCACTAAGGAACTTGAAGCCAGTAGCTGACCATCAACTGCAGCCCAAAATCCCCCGCCGTGCCTCACGCTCCTTCAAGGTGTTGTGAAACCTATCATTTATGATTTTCCTTCAGACCTCGGAGACCGCCACCCATATAAATTCTGAAATAGGGCTACATAGAACCATTTATGGCTTAGGAATAAGAAAACATGTGTAGATCCCTGCCCATAAACTATTGAGGCAAAACGGTTAATTTTGCATCAGCCTACAATTGGATAGATAGAAAGAAGGAAAATGGAATTGAAGGGAATTATTGTCCAAAAGTATGGAGGAAGTTCTGTAGCGACATTTGAACGGATGAAAAAGATTGCGGCACACGTGACAGAAACGGCGAAATCGAAAAAAGTTGCAGTTGTTATTTCAGCCATGGGTGATGAAACTAATAGATTAAAACAACTGGCTAAAGAGGCTTCGGAGGGAACACCACCTGAGGCTGAATTAGATAAATTACTGGCAACTGGAGAAGGACAGTCAGCCGCTCTCTTAGTGATGGCTATAAATGCCCTTGGTCAAAAAGCCGTATCTCTGACTGGCTTTCAAATCCGTTTGGAGACAGATCCAACCTATGGAAAGGCAAAGGTCAAAGGAATTAGAAATATCGACAGAATAAAGGAGCTGTTAGATAAAGATACAATAGTGGTGGTAGCTGGATTTCAGGGCGTAATTGGGGGCACCGATGAAATTGTTACTTTAGGACCTGGCGGTTCCAATCTTACTGCTATCGCTTTAGCCGCAGCATTAAAGACAGATTGCGAGAATTACACTGATGTTGACGGAGTCTATGCTATTGATCCAAGGATTGCTCCCCAGGCAAAAAGATTCTCAAATATTACCTACCCTCAGATGCTGGAACTTTCAGTTTCCGGGGCAGCAGTATTAATGGATAGGGCAGTGATGCTTGCCCAAAATTTGGGAGTGAAAATTAAGGTTTTATTATCTCCCAGTTTTGGTCAAAGTACAGGCGGCACCTTGATTTCTTCGGGAAGTACAACTCAAAATATGGAGGATTCCATTCAGAGCCAGCCAGCTATAGCTATCCAAAAGGGATTGAGTTTGGTAAAGATTGCTAATATTCCCAATCAGCCAGGAGTGGCCTCAAAGTTCTTCAGGGAACTTTCTTCAATAAACATTATTGACTCTGTCGTTACCCAGTCTGAGGAAGAAAAAACAGGAAACCTTTCTCTGCTCTGTTCAGCAGGATACCTGCCAGAGGTATCAGCGGCTCTCCAGAAAATAAAGGAAGTAAAAATTGCCGGAAAATTCGAGGCAGTTGGGCTAACATTGGTTGATTTCTCAATGAAAGAAGAACCAGGTTATCTTTACAGAGTCTGCAAAGCCCTAGCTGAAGCTGGAATAAATATCGAGATGCTGTCTTCAGCAGCAATATCGATCTTAGTCGTTGTCAAAAAAGAAAAACTTGAGAAGGCAACAATCGCTTTAGGAAAAGAATTTGAACTCCTAGACTAAGTAGCAACAATATCGGTAAAACTGTAAAGCGGTCAATATTGTCGGCTTAATCCATAGAGTTATGTAGCTCCATATAAATCCTTAAATGACAATAATAGTTGAGAGAAACGGTGTACATGCAGTGGGTAAGAAGGCAATTATTAAAAAGTTAGGGAGGCTGAGAAAGAAAAAGAGGGCTCCCTCTACCAAAGAAGCAAAGGTAGAGACACTTCAATTCCCATCGCCACCGAAGGGAAAACCTCTGATACGCATATTCAAAGAGAAAGAACACAAAGAGGGAACTGTAGTGATAGAGCAGGTAGGCGGATTCATTGATTTCCGCATAACTGATGATGAAAAGTTAATAGATTCTTTGATTAAACAATTAGCGAAAGGTTACTATGTGAAGGTAGATAATTTAAGAAAGGCCTAGGATTATTTCCACCAGAGAAACATAGCGTGATGCTGTTTTTCCTGCACCGCACAGATAGTTTAAGATTTGGATTTTAAACCGCAACCCCCAAACGGCGGCGGAACATAATAAAATCATAAATATTAGATACATCATCCTCTGTGGGTGATATCTATGAAACTTTTCACGGCGGGGCCGGTCGCCTGTTACCCCGAAGTCTTGAAAGAAATGAGCCGTCAGATGTTCAGCCATAGAAGTGAAGAATATAAAGATCTGCACAAGTCAACAGTTGAAAAGATGCAGAATTTCCTTGAAACAAGGAACCAAGTGTTTCTGGTTCCCAGCACAGGCACGGGAATCATGGAGGGATCAGTGCGAAATTGTGTTGAAACAAAGATGTTGTGCTGCGTTAACGGTTCATTCGGCAAGAGATACGCAACAGTTGCGGAAGCCAATGGAAAGCAGGTTGAAACACTTACAACTGAACTTGGCCACCCTACCACTCCAGATCTCCTAGATGAGAAACTCTCATCAACCCCTGATGTGGAAGCAGTATCCATAACACATAACGAAACAAGCCTCGGGTTGTTAAACCCGCTGGAAGACCTAGCTAAAGTTGTGAAAAAACACGGGAAACTTCTGCTCGTGGATGCTGTAAGTTCATTGGGCGGAACAGAGATCAAGGTTGATGAATGGAAAGTAGACGTATGCTTCGCAAGCTCACAGAAATGCTTCGGTCTCCCACCCGGACTGGCTGTGGGAAGTGTAAGTGAAGAGGCCTTAGAGAAGTCGGAAAAAGCGAAAAACAAGGGATGGTATTTCGACTTTAAATTATTTGAGAAATTTCAAAAAAAAATGAATACACCTATGACCCCTGTGATACCGCAGATGTTTGCGTTGAAAAAATCGTTAGAAATTATTGAAAGGGATGGAAAGGAAGCATACTTTAAACTTTACAAAGAGAGAAGCGGAAGGATAAGACGAGGTGTAGAGAAGTTAGGTTTAACCCTTTTCCCCGAGCCGGGTTACGAGAGCCCAACGATCACTTGTGTAAACACTGCTCCCCACATCAGCGGACTTGAGGTATACAACAGAATGCGGGAGAAGGGATTTGAACTGGCAAAAGGCTACAGAGATCTACAGGAAAAAACTTTCAGAATAGGAAACATGGGCTACGTCCCCCTTGAAGACATAGACCTCATGCTTGGCTCCCTCGAAGAGGTACTGAAAAAACTGTAATGGTCAAGCGAAGACATGGGAGAAGAAGATCGAAACATCAGCCGCCTATCCCGAACCACTCTTCATCTTTTCTTTAACTATATCCAAGATCTTTTCAGCGATCTGTGCCTTACTCCTCAAAGATACTTTTGTAACTGTCTTTTCTCTGTCAATAATGTAAACCTCGTTACTTTCCACACCGAACCCTACACCTCTCCTTCCAACATCGTTCGCCACGATTAGGCCGAGATCTACCTCCTTAAGACGCTTGTAGGCACGCTTCACAAGCTCCTCCTCTGAAACTTTCCACTCTGCTTTAAAGGCTACAAGGAAAGTTCCAGAGCTCAATGCCTTCACCTCACCAATGATCTTCCTCGTAGGCTTGAGGTTTAACCTCAACTCTGGCGTTTCATCGGTCGAGACCTTTTCATTCCAAGACTTGGAGGGGGTGAAGTCTGCAACTGCGGCGGCAGCTATCATGATATCATACTTCACAGACTTGAGCTCAGATGCTACAGCCTCAGCCATCTGCTCCGTTGTCTCAACGGAGGTAACCTTGACGCCTTTCGGTGGCTTGGCGGCTCCAGGCCCGTATATGAGGGTAACCTCTGCGCCCCTCCTCAACGCCTCGCAGGTCAAAGCGATGCCCATCTTGCCTGAACTTCGGTTAGCTATAACTCGAACTGGATCTATAGGCTCATAGGTAGGGCCCGCCGTCACCAACACCCTCAAACCCTCCATATCCTTGACTGTGAGCGCCCGTATAGCTGCCTCAACGATCTCTTCAACATCAGCCACTTTGGCCTTTCCCTCCTCTACCCTCGGCTCGACGAACGTGAAGCCCAAACTCTTCAGCTTCTCAATGTTTCTCTCGGTTATCGGTTGACTATACAGGCAGCTGTGCATGGCTGGAACAAGAATTACAAGTATACCTGAGCCAAAGGCTGCTAAGGCCAAAGCTGTCACGGGGGTGTCGTTTATTCCGCTAGCTAGCTTCCCTATGGTGTTGGCCGTGACAGGAGCTATCAGTACCAAGTCAACCCGGTTGGAGTGATGTTCTACCATGGAGATGAACTCTAATCTTCCAGTAATCTCCGTTACCACGGAGTTGCCTGTGGCCCACCCCATTAGGTTGGGGTGAATGAAGCTCTTAGCCATGGGTGACATAACTGCGAAGACCTCTGCTCCCTGTCGGATCAGCTCCCTAGCCACCGCAGGTGACTGAACAGCAGCCACGCTGCCTGTTATGCAAAGGGCTATCCTTCGCCCCTTCAGTCCACTTCCCTTCGCTTCCACTATGTCTTTGGACGGATGAACAGGCAAGGTTAAACTCCTCTACCAGTGTTTCTGCCTAAGCCTTTTATCAGGGTGGCTACTGCACTGTTTAAAGGTGTTGGCATCCCCCTCTCTCGCCCTATCTCCGCAACAGCGCCGTTCAAATAGTCTATCTCAGTCCTTCTTCCCGCTCTGACATCCTGAAGCATGGAGTTCACGTTGCTGGCGGTAGCCTTCACAGTCTCGAACATTAAAGTGACAGCGTCTCCCTCTAGAGAAACCCCAATATTCTCTGCAACTGAAACACCCTCCCTCACGGTCTCAGACATGATCTCTTTCATACCCTCAACCTCTAACAGCTCGCCGTTTCTAACTCCCAACAGGGCAGCGTAGGGGTTTATCCCAGCGCTCACCAGAGTTTTGATCCAGATAACACCCTCAACATTACTCATGACCTCCGCTGGCAGGCCTGCATCACTTAAAACCTCAACTACCTCTTCAGCCTTGGCTTCAGCCTCTCCGCCGAAAGGCGCACCCACTAAAGTATCACCGGTAGCTGTGTAGGTGATAACCCCTGGCTTCTCCAATATGGAGCCGCAGAAAGTTACACCCCGCAGAAGATTACTTCCCCCCAAAACCTTAGCTACCTCGGAATCTACGTTCAAGCCATTCTGTATGCATAGAACCAGAGTCTTAGGACCCATCATAGGCTTCATTTGGAAGGCAGCTTGCCTCACGTTATAGGCTTTCACAGCAAGAAGAAGCAAGTCAAAGTTGTCTCTCTGCACCTCAGTAGCAACCTTGATGTTCTTCAATCGAAGGTTCACAAGACCTGTCAAGATGAGGCCGTTACGCCGAATAGCTTCAACGTGAGCCTGCCTGCCGATGAGAAGTACCTCGTTCCCCGCCTCTGCGAGGAGCCCCCCGATGAGGCTTCCTATGGCTCCGGCGCCAATCACCGCCGTCTTCAAAGTCGTCTCACCCAGTGAGCTTCTCCCATTTTCTGATGCGAAGAACCTTGGAGAGGGTGCTCCCTCTCCTTATCTCAGCCCTCACTCTATGCTCCTTCTCAAGAACATCCTTAGCTCTATTCGCCATCTCAACTGCCAGCTCTTTTGGCACAACTACAACTCCGTCATCATCTGCCACAATCCAGTCACCAGGTTGAACCCTTACGCCCCCACAGGTCACCTCAACATTTGTCTCTCCAAACCCCTTAGGGTCTCCAGCAGTTGGATTCACATATCTGGCGAAGACAGGGAACTTGGTCTTCATTATTGCTTGGATGTCTCTAACTGCTCCGTCTATAACCACTCCATCGAGCTTGCGCTCCACGCTGCTCCAAGTAGCCAACTCACCCCAGACTGCCTTATCCCCGCCCCCAGCATCTATCACTATAACGTCACCTGGATTTGCTTTGTCTATAGCTTCAACGGGTTTAGCCCAGTCTCCAGGATAGGTTCTTACGGTGAGGGCTCTCCCAACGGCCTTCAGTCCAGGGATGACGGATTTTATCCCTTGCATCTCTCCCCTTCTCTGCATAGCGTCAGAGATGTTAGCCGTGGATACTTCACTGAAAACCCTGTGAAGATCCTCTTCCCCATATTTCTTGTAGAGACCTGTAGCGATGGATTTCTTAAGCTGGATGGCTTTCTTAATCAGCTTCGTGGCTTCCTCTGCATCTTCAGCCTTTGTTATAGCCCCACCTACAATTACCATCTCAGCTCCAACTTTGACTGCTGAGGCAGCCGACTCACTGTTAATCCCCCCCGCTGCAGCTACGGGCACATGAACGGTTTTAACTGTCTCCTTGAGGGCTTTCAGAGGGTTCATACCCCTCATCTGTTGGTCTATGCCCACATGGACGCAGATATAGCTGATGCCAAGTTTCTCCAACTCTAGAGCGCGAGTTGCAATATTCTCAACGCCAATAAGGTCAGCCATGACCTTTGCACCGTAGCGTCTCCCAGCCTCCACAGCCTCCCTTATTGTACTGTTGTCTGCTGCCCCCAGAATTATAACCACATCAGCCCCTGCCTTAGCCGCCATCTCAACTTCAACTGCACCGGTATCCATGGTTTTCATGTCAGCAAGAATTATGTGACTTTTAAACCGCCGCCTAATCGCTCGAACAGCATCGAGCCCTTCGCTCTTGATAAGAGGAGTTCCAACCTCTATCCAGTCGGCGCCACCTCGACTTGCTTCCTCCCCAACCCTCAAGGCGCGGTGGAGATCCGTAAAATCCAATGCAACTTGAAGCTTAGGCTCAGCGCGATGCCCAGTCTTCCCCTTCGCTCTCTTACCCATCGAGTTCCCCAGCTTCGGCTAATTCAACCCCGGAAGAGCTCTATCGCTCTCTCCAAAGTGCTGGGTGTGGGGATACCATTCTGGGAGATGGAGTTTAGTCTAGACCCTATGAAGACTATGGCTTCTCTTAGGTTCTTGCTGTCATCATAGTTCTCCGAGATCTCGCGCAACTCCCAGCTACTTCTGTACCTTAGGTCTTTAGCTAGCTCAATCATTCGAGGTATCGCCCTTAAGATATTGTCAACTAGTGTTATGGACGCTGCGGAAGCTGTCCTAGATAAGGGGTTAAGGTCTATGGCGATAGTCTTCTTCCCAAGCCTCCGGAGACTCAAAGTTCTATCTCCATCCTCTATGGCTAACATAACCGTGTCCGCTATGAGGAGCCCCTCAGGGTCAACCTTCGCCCTTTCGCCATTGAGCCCCGGAATTGTTGCCCGGTGAGTTCTATTTCCAAGTAGACTATTGAAACCTAGCCTCTGGAAGAGCTTACTTATGGCCTTCTCTCTCCTTGCCGATCTGTAAAAGAGGTTCACCTCAAGCTTGGCGTCAAGAAGGGAGGAAAGCTCTATCAACTCTCCAGCACAGAGCGCTGCAGCATTCCCATTGACAGATATGACAGGATCCTCCGCTAGGAGCAGAGTTGCCACTGCTGCCTTCTCTGCTCTCAAGGCGAAAGACTGGGTCTTCTCCCCTATCAGATAGTCGAAACATTCACCCCTACCATGAGCTATCAGGCCTGACTCGGTCAGAACCCCAGCTTCAAGAGCCTCTATTAGGCGTTCTCTCATCCTAAGAGATTCTGCTCTAGGATGCGTATCCGGTATCTTCACTCTTATCAATCAATCTCGCCCCTAACTGGTCTATATCAGAAACTATGAGCTTACTACCCAGAGGCTTGTTAGCCCTGAGTAAGTGGAGGAGACTTTGAAGTCGCTCACCCCCCGTGATCGTGAATATTGCCTCACCGAACATATTCATAGTGAAGCTACTGAACCCCAACCTATCCATCGAGCGAAGAAGCATCTTCAACTCTGGGGTGTAAATGTCTATGCCATCTGAGAACATGCGGGATCTAATCAGAAAGTTAATTATGCTGGGCTCTTGGAGCAACCCCTCGATAAGCTTCCTCCCCAAAACATTTACTTTCCTCTTGAAGGTAGAGTCAGCTAGAAAACGCTTCGTGGGCAACGACCCGCAGTATAAAGAAACGACTTTCTCTCCATTTGTCTCTATCCTTCTAACAACCCCTATCGCTGGTGCCCCAGATCTCTCCCTGATTTCAATTCCTCCATAAAAAGCTGCTAAGACGGTTCCAAGACCTGTCTGGCATTTTATCTCTGCGTTGTGAGCAATGCGGCCTGCCTCAACCTTGGACAACCCCGAATCTAAAGCCTCATTCAGAGCTAAGGCTAAGCTGAGAGCAGCTGCGCCACTAGTGCCGTAGCCAGCTCCAATTGGAACCCCAAGGTAGTGGTCTATACAGATCTCATAAGGATAGGACACGAAACGAGAAAACTCGTCTATTACTGTCTCAGAAACCATGACCTTACAGGGCTTCCCGTTCACTCGGATGCCAACTTTCCAATTGCGCGCCTTAACCGCCTTAACGATGGTGCGAACTCCCCTCGCCAAAGAAACCCCAGCTCCTCTTGAGCCGCTCCTCTCGGGAATCTCGCTCTCCTCTACCACAAAGAAGCCAGTTATGTGGGCTGGGGAAAAGGCTTCATAGTTCACCATTTTTTCTCTACCTTACTCAGAGGATGAGTGAATTAAGCGTTATCTATGAATTCTTCATAGATCCATCTAGAATAACAAGATCATTGAACATGAGAAACATTGGAAAACAGAAAGATCTGACTCTAACAGCGGCAAAAAGGTTAAACGTCAATTCCCCAACGTATTGGTAGACAGATGAAGGTGTGGTGACTGTGAAGACAAAGGAAAGCGACCTCATCCTAATTGAATATACAGCCAAAGTTAAGGAGACGGGAAAGATCTTCGATACAAGCGACGCAGCTTTGGCAAAGAAAGTTGGCAACTATAAGGAAAACGTCATCTAC
>DAOVDL010000062.1 GCA_030669485.1 Candidatus Bathyarchaeota archaeon | reverse complement strand
TGTTTGAGATGGATAAAAGTAATTCTGGAGCCAGAAAGAGACTTCTCACCGTCATCAACCTGTGAAAAGATTTCGCAGCAGTCCCATTTTAAAGAGTTCATCCAAAGTAGGGAGTTTATGGTAACATTTTACGCAACGCCTTCAGTATGCGCTTCTCAGACTCTGGAAACACTTCCTAATCACCACCGAAGCGTCTCTGTCTCTGACTATAAAACCCAAGTGCCTTCTCAAGCTCCTTGTTATCAAAATCGGGCCAAAGAGTTGGTGTGAAGTAATATTCACTGTAGGCGGTCTGCCATATCAGAAAGTTTGACAGGCGAACTTCCCCGCCGGTGCGAATTAGGAAGTCAATATCAGGCATACCCTCTGTGTAGAGGTGACGGCTGAATAATTTTTCATCTATCTGCTGGGAAGAGATACCCTCATCTATAAGGCGGCGTACAGCATCTAGAATCTCGGTGCGTCCCCCGTAGTTAACACCCAAGTTAAGTTTCATGCCGGTATTGTTCTTGGTCAGCTCAACTACTCTGTTTATTGCCAGCTGCACATCTGGAGGGAGTTCACCAAGGCGTCCTAGATGGTGAAGCCTTATGCCCCTTTTATTTAGCTCCGAGGTCTCTTCATTTAGCACCTCTACAAACAGGCGGAATAGCCCTTCAACCTCACCCGGAACACGGTTCCAGTTTTCAGTGGAGAAGCCGTAGACGGTGAGGTATTTCAGCTGATGATCATCTAAATATTCAACTGTAGAGTGCATTCTTTCCACTCCTTCCCTATGCCCCTCAAGGCTGGGTATCCCATGTTGTTGTGCCCATCTGCGATTGCCATCCATAATTATAGCAATATGGTTTGGCTCTCGCCTTTTTCTAACCGTTTTCACCACCCTCAAACAGACTATAACGCAAGTTACGGTAGTTTGGCAATATTTCGTTTCGCCTCAGTGGTATGCCTTCATTGCATTCTATAATGTACATCTGGTAAAGGTAATAATATATATCTGCCTTTTTATCTACCTATTTTTGAGTAGAAACCCGTTTATAACTATCTCAGAAAAAGAGCCTCATAACTAACAGCACTGTGGATGGAGGTTCACTTACGTCTGGCATAGATGTCACGTTACAAACTATTCGCCGTGGCGAGACTGTATTGGTCTACGACCGCGACGGCAGGGAGGCGGAGACAGACATGGTCATCGCAGCTCCTGCAGTTACCCCCCAGAAGCTCTACGAGCTACGGGGCAAAGCCGGTGGCTTGATCTGTGTTGCCACCCACAACGACGTAGCATGTAGATTAGGTTTGCCCTTGATGACTGAAATTGTCGCGAAGGCTCCATGACTCCCCTTTCCTTCTGGCAGTGATTTCCCACGCCTCTGTTTCAGTCATGTCAACCTCCTCACAGTTTGTTCTGAGGTAGTCTAGAAGCTTTAGGGATGGATGTATTTCCTGCGGCATACCAGCCTTGTATCTCTTATATTTGATTGCTATCACCCCATCTAGGTAGCGTCTGAAGAACTCCACACTCTTCTTGGTCGAGGCCTCTGTTATGCCTTCAACGCCAAATAGGATGTAGGCGATAAACCTTACGCGACCCTCCGTCTTCCTACGAAGTTTCCTCCTGAGATCTATCAACTCCTGAACTTGGGCGTCATTAATGCCTTTCCTGAGATATGTTCTCACCTTATCTGAAGCAGATTCAAGTCCAATTCTCAGTGTGAGCTTACTAGGTTTGAGGAGCTGTAAGGTCTCCAACACTGTTCCCTCTGACAGGAATTCTGGCCTCGTCTCTAATGCCAAGTCGCGGTGGGCTGTCAGCTCTGAGAGCCTTAAAACTACTTGGTAGGGAAGTTCAAAGAAGGAGCCGCCGTTGAATAGAACGAGCTCCCTGACCTCCCTCTGCCTCAGGATCTTCTCGGCTTGCCTCAGGATCTCCAAGTCTGTCTCGATGAGATCTCTATAGTTCTCCGCCGACTCATCTGAGAAGCAGCAGAAGATACACTGATCCCATGAGCATCTGAAGCCCTTCAGGATTGCGGTCAGCCTATGTTTTTCGCTGCTGTACCATACTCCTAGCATTGAAGCAGCTTCCTCACTTCTTTGACAAGGTTCTTCAGATTCCTCGGGGTTATTAATGTGAGATCTTCCTCGTAGGTATAGGTGCCCAACGAAACATCTTTAATCTGGGCTTTCGGTATTCGACTTGCCAGCAGTGCGGCGTTCGGTATCCTCACTTTCAACTCTTTCTCAACTCTTTTGACTGCCCTGTAGCTCTCAGAGTTGTGCCTCAGGTAACATGCGTAGCTGTTGTAGCTGGTTTGAAAGGTTTCTATGTAACGTCTGAGTCTCTTAGCCAGAACTTCGAGGTACCTCTTCTTAACCTCTGCATTCTCGTAGGCAGGGTTCCAGTCGTAGCAACAGAAGGGGTAGTATTCCTCAAGCTCACGGGGTACAACTCCAAGATTTGTCAGGATGACTTGGTGGGTATCACTGTAGCTTCTACCCATCTTCCTCAATGCTTCGATGATTTTATAGTGGATGTAGGATTGAGAGTAGGGTTTCCCATAGGTGCAGGCAAGGAAGAGGCAGACCTGATACTGCTTAGCAGGTTTATACTCTTTTATAACTCTTCGAAAGGCGCCCTCAACGTAAGGGTGGGTTAGGAAGGCTTCGCCCACTCCGCGGAGGAAGGTTTTGCCATCTCCCTCCCATGTCAGGTTGCTTCCATCCCAAAGTATGTTGCCTTTCGCTCCACTACGCTGTCTGGGGCTTTTCAGCTTTCTTTCTCTCCTTTTGGGGTTTATGTAGAGGCGGAACGGAAGGAGTAACCACCCGCTCATGAAGACGCTATTATCTGTGAACCATCCGCGATTATGATAAATAAAGAGTTATATTTCTCACTTCATGGGCAGTAAGCTTCAAGTAGCCAGACTGAGACCTATTCGATTGAATTTCGGAGAGCTTCAATAATGGTGGGTGATGTTGAGGGGCTGCTTAAACTCCGCAATGTGAAGGAGACCCCTCTCTACGAGAGGCTGAGTGAAGAGAAGGTGCGTTGTGGCGTCTGTGAGAGGAAATGTGTAGTGCCTTCAGGTGAGGTAGGCTTCTGTAAGACGCGGATCAACATCGGGGGCAGGTTGTATACCCTTGTTTATGGTGATATTTCATCCCTCTCAGTTAACCCTATAGAGAAGAAGCCTTTCTTCCATTTTCATCCCGGCAGCCGGGCCTTCACTGTGGGAACGTGGAGCTGCAATTTAACGTGCCCTTGGTGCCAAAACTGGGATATAAGTAAGTGTCCACCTGAGCCTTTCAAGGCTAACTATCTCAGCCCAGAAGCCATGGTTTCCGCTGCAGTCAGAGAGAGGTGTCATGGGCTCTCCATCTCCTTCAACGAGCCTACGATGCTCTTTGAGTATAGCCTTGACCTCTTCCCTAAGGCGAGGCGGAGAGGTCTCTATAATACCTACGTCTCCAACGGCTACATGACCGTTGAGGTCTTGAGGATGCTTCAAACTGCTGGAATGGATGCGATAAAGTTTGATGTGAAGGGAGATGCGGAGGCAGTGAAGAGATACTGCGGCATAGATGTTGAGAAGGTTTGGAGAAACGTCGGCGAGGCGAAGAAGCTTGGGTTGCATGTCGAGGTTGTGGTTCTCGTCATACCTGGGGTCAATGATGATGACGACTCTCTACAGGGGATAACTCAGAGGCATCTGGAGAGGGCTGGATCTGATACTGCTTTACATTTCACTCGCTTCTATCCGGCATATGAGGTGGTTGACCGCCCTAGCACACCCATCGAGACCCTTGAGAAGGCATATAGAATAGCGAGAGCTGAAGGTCTGAATTACGTCTACTTAGGGAACGTTGCCGGCCATCGTCTGGAGAACACTTACTGCCCGCGATGTGGCGAACTGTTGATAGAGCGTTATGGCTTGTCTGTGGTCAAGAACCGGGTTAAGCCTAGCGGTTGCTGTTCAGCGTGTGGTCTGGCGGTTCCTATACAAAGAAAGATGAGTTGAAACCCTTCAGCTTCGAGCAAGCTTCAATAGAATACGTGGGGAGGGGGCTACTTGGACTGTTTCACGAAGTTCAGCTGCAGGTCTGCTAGGAGGCTTCTGAGCCTAGTTTTCTCCTCGTCGCTGACATGGGGCTCTACTTGGTCTATGAAGTATGAAATGCAGTCGATGGCGGTCTTTGCGCGTTCAAGGTGCTTCGCAATTTTGTCCTTGCCCGGTGCAAGCCTTAATCCCATATCCTGCCAAGCTTGGACGCTGAGGAGACTGGTGAAAAGTATTAGAAGTGAATAAGTGTCGAGTGACGCTAGGTTAATCGCGGCTTCATCTTCCTTGCCTTTAGGTTCAGTCATAGACCATCACAATTGGATCTTATTCGGTCTCCCTCTAGTTATCTCTTACTACTAACTCACTCACCAATAATTTGTAAGATAAGTTCTCTGGAGCGCCTCCGTACGTCAAGCTCAACGAAGACTAGTTGTTGCCATGTTCCAAGAGTGAGTTTCCTCCCTTCGAAAGGGATTGTTACACTTGGACCTAGCAGTGCTGCTCTGACATGTGAGTGGCCATTGCCGTCGTGCCACCGCTTCTCATGCTCATACTCTATACCCCTTGGGGCAACTCTCTCCAGCATAGCGGGCAGATCCATCAGTAGGCCTGGTTCATACTCTATAGTGGTAAGTGCTCCAGTAGAGCCGGGAACGAAGACAGTTACTATTCCGTTTCTCATGTTTGTCTCAGTCACAGCCCCTGTCACCTCATCGGTGATATCCAAGATGTCTACCTCCCCCCGAGTGCTGAAGTTAAGTTTCTTCATCACAGTTTTCATAAAGTTGAACCAAGGAAG
>DAOVDL010000050.1 GCA_030669485.1 Candidatus Bathyarchaeota archaeon | reverse complement strand
CAAATTGACAGCAAAGGTAACCACTGGCAACCAAAGGATCCACCCCCCCCCTCAAAACCCACCCAGTTAAATGCTAAAACCAGACGATACGGAAACAGCTACAGGAGGATGGAGGGGAGAAGAAATTGAGGCAAACAGAGGGCGAGAAGAGAGAAGTAAACCTCGTTCACAGGGTACACAAAAAAATCTTTAACCACTACGCCACTTACAACCGCGCAACCCTGAATACAGCTAGACAGGAAGACCCTTGCAGCATACCCAGCATGGTGCCAAAGCCATTCCACACCTAAAGAAAAACACCCACAAATCATTGCCCGACAGGTTGAGCTCCCCGCTAATATGGATCCTTATCTCCTCTGATATAGACCCGTCAACTTTGCTTCTGCTAAAATGTGACCACGCATACTCCTCTTCAAATCCTCCAAACCCTGAACCTCACCAAGAGCAGCATCCAAAGCATAGATGGAGAATACATATCTATGAGCCCTTCCCGGCGGAGGACAGGGACCACCATATCCACGTCTCCCGAAGTCGTTCATACCCTCCCTGCTTCCCTGAGGAACAGCCCCCTCACCAATCACCACCACATCCCCCGGTATATTATATACAACCCAGTGAACCCATCCCCCCGAAGCATCAGGGTCAAACATATCTACAGCAAAACAGACAGCTCCCTCCGGAGCACCCTGCCACATCAAAGGTGGAGATATGTCCTCACCATCACAAGTATATTTCACCGGAATCGACTGACCTTCCACAAATGCCTTACTGGTTAAGGTGAAATTGCCCATGAACTTAATATCGGGAATACTGCATTTAAAAATGTTCACCAAGCCAACCCTAAAGCTCTTCCAGAAGAAACACACTCAAATATACTCCCACACCAACTCAACATCTAAGGCTAAAACCCTTTATCCCCCCTCCACCTCACCTCCTATGGAGGACACCTAACACGACTCAGCAACCAACCTATAAGCAGAGGAGAAGAAAAAGCCCCTTCATACGCCTCTTCAATAAAACACCCCCTGGAATAGTATGCCCCCACTTCTGGCTTCTAGCCTGGGCTGACGGCTGCCCCTACCAATGCAGCTACTGCTACCTCCAAGGAACCTTCCGAGGCCAAACAACCCCAGTAGTCTTCACCAACATGGAGAACCTCCTCGAAGAGCTGGATACATGGCTCACCGACAGTGGCCCACCCAAACTCCTCAACAGCGGCGAACTGACCGACAGCCTAGCAATAACAACAAAGATCATAGCCCCCCTAATCGAGCGTTTCGGAGAGTAGAGACGCCATAAACTGCTACTTTTAACTAAATCCGACGCGGTTGACAGCATCCTCAACCTCAACCACAACCATCAAACTATAGCCAGCTTCAGCCTCAACTCCACTCAAGCCGCCCAAAAGTTCGAGGCAGGCACCCCCAGCCCCTCAAATCGCCTCAAGGCAGCTAGACAGTGTAAGGATGTTGGATATCCAGTCAGAGTGAGAGTTGACCCCATGCTTCCCCATGAGGGATGGGAAGAAGCTTACAGCCAACTGGCCAAGGAGATAAATGAACTAAACCCCGAGAGGGTTACCCTCGGCAGCCTCCGCTACTTTCCCCTCGTGAAGGCATACAGTAAGCGAGATCAAACCGTCTTCAACTTCCCTACTGAACGCTCAGTGGACAGGCGCTTCAGACTTCCAACAACCCTGCGCATCAAGATGTACAAACACATGCACCAGAGACTAAGAGCTCAAGATGTAAGCCTCTGCAAGGAGACCATTGACGTTGTAAAAACTCTGCGTTTCCCCCAAAGGTGCAACTGTGTTCCATAATCCAACCTCAGGCAGCCCGCAACTCCCGCCGACCACACCCTCTCTACATAATGCCCGTAGGTCACATCTAGCCTCAGTCACTCTGGTGCTTTGGGGATGAAACCTTCTCGCATCATCACACCTGTCTGCTTCCTAGCCCTCTCAATGAGAGCCACTGCTTTATCGTAGAGCTCTTGGCGGCTCAGCTTAAGGCGGGCCACGCCTTCCTCCATAGCCTTCAACGCAACAGCAACAGCCTCCCGCGGGTAGACCTCACGATCCTCCATCGAGGGAAGAATACGGTCTTCGCTTAGACCCAAATCTTCAGCGGTCTTAGCCAACTCCTCAGCTGCGGCAATGCACATACCGTCGGTGACTGTTCTGCCCCTCACATCGAGCACTCCCCGAAAAATACCTGGAAAGCCAAGTGAGTTGTTAACTTGGTTAGAAAAGTCAGAGCGACCTGTGGCAACAATCTTTGCCCCTGCCTCCTTGGCCTCCCATGGCCATATCTCTGGAATAGGATTTGCAGCCGCAAAGACTATGGAGTCACTGGCCATCCCCTTAACCCACTCAGGTTTTATAACGCCAGGACCAGGTGTCGCCATAGAAACAACGACATCTGCGCCCTTCAACGCAGCCTCAATTCCACCAATTCTACCTTCACTATTAGTCTTCTGACACATTTCCCACTTCTGAGGGTACCTCTCCTTCAACTCAGTCCTACCTGAGTGGAGTATACCTTTGCTGTCAACCATAAATGAGCTCTCAGGCTTAACACCTGCTGCAAAAAGCAGTCTAGCTGTGCAGATCCCTGCTGCCCCAGCGCCAACTATTGCAACCTGTATTTGATCCATCTTCTTCCCAACCAACTTAAGGGCGTTTATCGCTCCCGCCAACATTATGGTAGCCGTGCCCTGTTGATCATCATGCCAGACCGGTATCTCAGCCTCCTCCCTCAGACGGTTAAGAAGCTCGAAGCATAACGGCTGCTCTATATCCTCAAGGTTCACCCCACCAAAGGAGGGCTGGATCCATTTCACCGCAGAGACCAGTTCATCTACGTCAGTGCAATCCAAACAGATTGGATAGGCATCTACACCACCGAGGTACTTGAAGAGAAGCGCTTTTCCCTCCATCACCGGCAACGCCGCCTCGGGGCCAATGTTACCTAGACCCAATACCCGAGTTCCGTTGCTCACAATGGCGACTGCGTTGCCCTTGTTGGTCATCTCGTAAACCTTTGCTCTATCCTTCTCTATCGCTTTACATGGCTCTGCTACACCAGGCGTATACCAGACTGCAAAGTCGCTGTAGCTTCGAACTGGGGCCTTGAGACTTACCTCGATCTTTCCCCGGAATAAGGGGTGAAGCTTCATAGCAATCTCCGAGGGTTTACGTGCCTTAGCTAAAAGTTCTTCCTTCGAGACTTTAGACATGATTGCTCACCAGCATACCTCAACTTGCCTGAAGTTAACCTAATTGTTGATAAACCTTCTTCACATTTTCTTTGACCTGTCTCTCAACCTCTCGGTAGAGGTTCCCTCCATGTGAGTCAATTGTCACAGTGCACGGACCAAAGTTTTCCACCTTTAGCTTCCATATGGCCTCGGGTAACCCTAGATCCGACCACTCTAAGCCCTCTATCTTCTTAATGTTCTTTGCTGCCAGAACCCCTGCCCCGCCTGTGAAGTGGCAGTAAACAGCCCCATATTTTTTTAGGGCAGCTGCTACGGCTGCGTCCATCCCACCTTTACCTATGATAATTCTCACCCTAAACGTCTCAAGCATCTTGGCGGTTAAGGAATTCATCCTTGAGCTGGTAGTTGGTCCCGCTGAGATGATCTCCCATCTGTCAACCTTTTTCTTTATAATGGGACCGCAGTGGAAGAGGACAGCGTCCTCTAAGTCGACTGGGAGCTTCATCTTTTTCTCTGTATACTCAAGGATCCTACGGTGAGCTTGATCTCGAGCTGCGAACATTGTACCGCTCACATAAACTATGTCTCTAGTTTTGAGCTTTCTAACTTCTTTCTCTTGGATAGGAATATTCAGTCTGTACTCAACCACCGTTCTTTACCCTCTACATTATATGCTCGACTCTGCCATCAGGGTAGACCTTAGCAGAGGCTTTCCTATCTGCCCAACATTGCATGTTAAGTGCTACGGGTAGACTTGCTATATGGCAGTAGGCTAACTCAATCCTCACGTCTAGGGAAGTGACATCGCCACCGAGACCCATGGGTCCTACACCAGTCCCGTTTACCAGTTGAAGTAGTTCATCCTCAAGCCTCGCCGCCGCCTCATCTGGGTTCCTGAACCCCATTGGCCTTAGAAGCGCAAGCTTGGCTAGCTTAGAGGTGAGGTCAACTGTGCCACCTATGCCTATGCCGAGAACCGTAGGGGGACAGGGCTTCCCCCCCGCCTTAACCACCGAATCCACGATAAAACGTTTAATGCCGTTAACCCCTTCTCCGGGGGTCAATATTCTCAATGTGCTCATATTCTCTGAACCAGCGCCCTTGAGGAAAGCGGTAACCTGAATGTAGTCTACGTCCTCGTAGAGCCATATAATGTTGGGTATATGCCAACCTACATTGTTTCCAAGGTTCTTCCTCGTCAGAGGGTGAACAGCATTTGGCCTCAGGGGGACATTCTCTGTAGCTTTAATTGTAGCCCTCGTGAGGGCATCCTCCACCTCTTTAAAGTCTGGGATGCCTCTAGACCTTATGAAGAAAGACACTAGCCCGGTATCTTGACACATAGGTTTACCTAAAATATTAGCACTCGCGAAATTTTCCAGTATGTTCTTTAATTCTAACTTGCCAGTTTCGGAAGTCTCCCGCTCATAAGCATCTTCTAAAGCTTTCTCCACATCTGGCGGGAGGGTGATAGATGCTCTTCTTAGAAGGTCAGCGCCCACGTTCTCGAATACATCTATATCTATTGCCATTTCGCATACCACTTCAAATAGTATGTATACCCGTCGACTTCTAAATTTTCCAACATTATCTAGTTGCTATATACATCATATGAGGAAACGTTTAATAACATAAAGCTAATTATAGCATCCTCTTCATCAGATAATTTGAATGTCCTGTCAGTATACGTGAATCATATTGTCAAGGAAGATCATATTGGACTCTAACTTCCTCTTCCTTCCCTTGAAGGGCGGTGTAGATATCTTCAGTGAGGTTGAGCGCGTTCTATCCGCCAAGCCTGACCTAATACTGCTCACCCCCGTGTTGAAAGAGATAGAGAGGCTTGCAACACGTTCTGGTAAACCCAGTGTCAGGCGGGATGCTGCCTTCGCCTCGAAGTTGGCTGAGCGCTGTCGGAAGGTGGATTTTGAGGCGAGACCTAGTGAGAAGGTGGATGACCTCCTCATCCGGGCTGCGGGAGAGATGGGTGGCATCGTTGCAACCAATGACAGCGAGCTTAGACATCGGTTAAGAGCAAGCGGGTT
>DAOVDL010000056.1 GCA_030669485.1 Candidatus Bathyarchaeota archaeon | reverse complement strand
AGAGATTGGGTGGAACGGCTGATAAGAGAATTTCCCTAGGATCTTGCCGTCGTGACATTACCTTAGGTTCACATTCTACCTCCTCAAAAAAGTTCAACTCTGGGATCAATACATCCCTATGAACTCCATTCAAAGGCTTCTTAAGAGGGATAATACTGTACATCCCTAACTGCTCTATGCGGAAAGAGGGATGTATGAGGCCAAGCTTCTTGAGTAGGTTCAATGCTACCTGCCCATCCACTTTACGTACCTTTAGGCAATGCATATGCAGAAGCCTCAATCCCTCAATTAGCCTAAGTTTTTTATTGTGATGCTTGGATTTAACGAGGATCTTCTATTCGTTTGAAGGAAAAACAAAATAAGCATCGTGTATAATAAGCCTGAGTGGGCCCGTAGCTCAGACAGGCTAACTGAGTGAGATCGCCCTGAAAAGGTGGAGCGGCGGACCAACTTGGTTGGGCCGTAGCTCTTAGCCTTCTGGGAGGAACCCGTAGCAGTGGGGCTTGCTCCTATGCGGGGAATGGTCGGGGGTTCAAATTTCCGGGTTCAATGCACCTCGGTTTGGAAGTCCCTCCGGGCCCGCCATAGCCAGTATATTCAAACTGATCCTTCAGGAGAAGAGAAGTTGCCTAGGGGAAATTTTCCTCTGCCAAGGGGAATGAGAGATCTAACAGTAGATGATATAGCCCGTCTTCTATGGGTGAAAAGCAAGATCTTAGAAGATCTCCACCGCTACGGATTCCAAGTCGTTGAACCATCTCCCATTGAGAGTCTAGAGACACTTGAAGCTAAATGCGGTCCTGAGCTCAAAGATGAGATCTATTGGTTTAAGGATAAAGCGGGGAGAGATCTTGGGCTTAGGTTCGATCTAACTGTCGGTGTAAGTCGGATGGTTGCAAGTCACCCTGATTGGATCACTCCGATGAAGCTGGCAGCTGTTTCAAATATGTGGCGTTACGATGAGCCTCAGTTCGGTAGGTATCGATGCTTCTACCAGTGGGACGCTGAGATCTACGGAAGCTCTGGAGCTGAAGCTGATGCTGAGGTCATCTCTCTAAGCCAAGATATTCTCATTAGCTTTGGCCTTAAAGACCTCGAAACTCGGGTCAGTAACAGGAAGCTCACCGAGGGTTTCCTCACAGAAATAGGTGTCAAGCCCGGTGTAGAGCTTGATGCTGCTTTAAGAGTTATAGATAAGTATCGAAAACTCTCTCCAGAGGAGCTCAGCCGCCAGTTCATCAAGGCTGGCCTTACTAAAGCACAGATGAATAAGATTCGACCTTTTATATCCATTCAGGCTCCCTTAGGCAAGGCTTTAGATTCTATTGCAACTGTTCTGAAAGATTTCGATGAGAATGAAAGGATCAAGAAGGGTTTACAGGAGTTAACCGATCTGGTTGATACCCTTAGATCCTTTGAAAAGGGTGAAAGCTGCATCCTTGATATGAGTATTGTAAGAGGGTTAAGTTACTACGACGGCAATGTCTTCGAGATTTATGATAAAGTTGGAGAAGATATCGGTGCAATAGTCGGAGGCGGAAGGTTCGACACCCTCACCAAGGTCTTCGGGCGGGATCTACCTGCTACTGGCGTTGCAGGCGGCATCGAAAGGCTGATGCTTTCTCTAGAGCGGTCGAGGCTCTTCCCAAACTTAAATCAAATCCCTCAACTATTCGTTGCTTCCGCGAGTAAAGACATGAGAGGAAAAACCATTGAACTGGTTACTCGCCTCAGAGCTAGAGGGCTATCGGTGGACTGGGACACCAAAATGCGATCCCTTAAAAGGCAACTGGAGTACGCGGACAGGCTTGGAATACCCTATGCGGTAATAGTTGGACGCAGGGAGCTTGAGAAAGGTAAGGTCAAGCTCCGAAATATGGGCAAGAGAGACGAAATTGAGGTCACTGCTGAGGAAATACCGAGCAGAATTCAAATATCCTAAAAATTGAATCGCGAAAGCGAATAATAGACGATCTCGCCTCTTCTCTCTATAACGCCAAGAATGATATTCTTCTTAATGTTTAGAGCATTACTTAGAATCTTCACCAAGTTGCCAACTGGCAAGGGTTCACCCTCCTTAACACTTGAGATAATTATCCGTGCTGCTGCCCGCCCATAGGAGCCGCGTTCGTAGACTCTGAACTCAGAGCCTTGACCAAAGCCCATCTTGACAACATAACCACGTTCCCGAAGATCTCTGTATATGAGATACTTAGACCATACAGTGGCGTCACCCTTGGAATAAGTGGACAAAAGCTCTTCAAAGCTCAACTTCCTCTGTGGACGCTTCGCCCAGACCTCCAGCCATCCATCTGCAATCAGGTAAAGTGCTTCACAAGGGGATAATACTAAGCGACCTCGGTGCATCATTCCGTAACCTCGCTCCTTGAGGTGTTCAACAGATTCTGAGTCGTCGACGTAAACCCTCTCCTTCTCCCGTTTACCCTTGACAATCTCCTTATTGCTTTGGCTATCTCCTTGTTTCTCAGCTTTCTCTTTATCATTCGAGATCATCTTATTCAACTACCTCAGTTCTCTATCAGATGCATTAAGCTTGCTGTTCAAGTTCTTTTCACGCAAAAGGTTTACTAACCTTGTAAACAATTGGTAGATAATTGCATTCAACCCATGTTTCATTCTCTTTATGTGTGAGGCACCTTAATATAGCATCCTTTCTTCACCCATCATAGTTCAACAAACCAGTTAAAGACGTTTTTAACTTGTTATGCTCAAATATTTCTAGGATGTCCATCCAACCATGGAGACCATAAAGTGGAGTAAAGGTGTTGTAGTCACCGTAGATCAGACCATGCTTCCAAGTAGCTTGGTATATCTAACGCTCAGAACTCCAAAGGAGATAGCTAAAGCAATAAAGAGGCTGAGTATAAGAGGAGCTCCTCTCCTTGGAGCAGCAGCAGCTTTAGCCCTAGCCCAAGCTGCGTACCGATCAAAGGCCAAGACGGTGAATGCTCTCTTCTGCGAACTGAATCAAGCTGCGGCCCTTATAAAAGAAACAAGACCCACTGCAGTTAATCTCTTCAACTCAATTGACACAATCTTGAACGAGGCGAGGGGCTACTCAGGTGATGTTAGAAGCTTTAGGATGCTCATCGTTAAGCGGTGCTTAGCATTAGTTCAGAAGGACACTGAAGTGAATGCGGAGCTGAGCCGAAGGGGTGCAAAACTCATCAGCAATAGAGATACAGTACTCACCCACTGCAATGCTGGTGAACTCGCCACGGTACGTTACGGTACCGCGCTAGGTGTCATAATGGAGGCTCATCGGCAGGGAAAGAAGATCAAGGTTATTAACACGGAGACAAGGCCCCTCCTCCAGGGAGCTCGCCTCACAACTTTCGAGTTGAGGCGGAAGAAAATTCCTACAACCTTGATAACTGACAGCATGGTAGGCTATGTGATGCAGAAAGGTATGATTAACAAAGTAATCTTGGGTGCAGACCGTATCTTAACGTCTGGTCACGTGATAAATAAAGTGGGAACATACACCATAGCGGTTCTCGCCAAGGAGCATGGGATCCCCTTCTATGTGGCAGCTCCAACCTCAACCATAGACGCTGAGGGGTCGTTGGGAAATATCACCATTGAGGAACGAAACCCAAAAGAGGTGCTTGAGTTCCAAGGGATCCGAACAGCGGCGAAGGGTACTAATGTTCTCAACCCTGCCTTCGATGTCACCCCACCCCATCTGGTGACCAACATAATAACTGAGAAGGGTATCATAGCCTCAACCCCTAAAGAGATTAGGGGCTCATTAAAGTGAGCAGGTCTCAGGCTTTCGGTTGTATATTTGATAGGGTTTCTAAGGGGCAGTTCGGAGGGATCTCTAGTTTTTCCTTCCACTCTTCACCCACGGAGATGAGGATGAAGATTCCAGCCAGTTCAGCTCGAACCTTATCTGCAAGGCGGATGAGCGCCCGCTGAGTCTCCCCTGTTCTGATAATATCATCAATCACCAAGACACCATCTCCCTTCTTCAATGCATCCCTCGGAATGTAGTAGGTCACCACCACCCCTGAGTCCACTGGCACATAGCTCTCCTCAATATACTCCTTAACACCTACCTCCCGCTCCCTTTTAGCTACCACTAAATCCACATCCAAAGAGTTAGCCACCAACGTAGCAAGAGGTATACCATCCACGGCCGCTGTTAAAACCTTAGTTATCCGGCGCCCAGCAAACTTAGATACCGCGAACTGTGTAGCCAAGCGAAGCAAGGGTATGTCGTTGATGATCTGTGTGTTATCAAAATAACCTTGCTCATTGAACTTAATTCGGGAGGAAAGAGTGCTCTCTAGGTCAGCAACCTTCTGAAGGGCCTGCCATATCTCCTTGGCCCGGTTAGATGTGGGAAGCACATGTCCCTTCACGTAGCGGCTCAGAACCGTAACTGGCAGACCAGTCCACTGAGATATCTCTCTATAAGTATACATTTTCTTAACGGTGTGAAGCAGCTTAATGGTCATTAAACGGAACTCTAGATCTCTTGAATGTGTTTCCATCCAGTTCACCACCCTTAAATCTAGTAGCATAGCCTTTTAAATTTAAGTAACCCCATAAAATCCTGAGGCTATACTAGCCATAATGTCAACGAACATTTAAAAAGTATACCTAACCTCAATGGGCCCGTTGCGCAGTCAGGATCAACGCGTCGGCCTTCGGTTCACTCCTAAGGAGAAAGCCGAAGATCAGGGGTTCAAATCCCCTCGGGCCCGCCATAACAGTAATCCTAAGCTTTTTATCATTTACACCTGTTTGATTTATGTGACCTTTATAGGTGAGTATGTATGGCTGAGAATGAATATGTGCTGTGGTTTAACGAAACAAAACCTGAGCAATTTAATCTTGTCGGGGGGAAGAATGCCTCACTAGCGAAATTAGAAAATCTTGGCGTGCAAGTTCCTCCTGGCTTCGCAATTACCACGATTGCATATGAGCGGCTTCTCGATCATAATGATCTCCACGAATTAATAGAGAACGAACTTGCAAGCTTGAATACTGGTGACACGAAGCAGCTGCGAAAAAGCGGTAAGCGGATAAGAAGAGCTATAGTTCAAGGTGAGATGCCGCCAGATGTTGAGGACGCTATCAAACAGGCTTACCAGCATCTTGAA
>DAOVDL010000156.1 GCA_030669485.1 Candidatus Bathyarchaeota archaeon | reverse complement strand
CCCATTGTGACTTGGGAGTTGTGAATTTTGAAGAGTTTTTTTAGAACGCTGTTCTTGGTTTTCCTACGGCTACACGTTACCTCACGAACCACCGCTCCGGCAAATTTCTCTGCGTTCTTTTTGGAAGTATTTTTGTAGGTTTGAACCTCGTCGGCGAGACGTGATTCTATCTGTTTAAGAGATAAACCTTTATCCAAGAGGATGTTAGCCAAACCTTCAAGATCAGCCAAATCTCACACCTACCCAAGGGTACTTAACGGCTCAAGGATTTATTGTTTTAAACCCTCTAACATGAGAGTTCACCCATGACAGAGATCGCCGATTTATCAGCTTCCACTATGCATAAACTCACTATTGGGTTATATATTAGCCTTGAGAGTTTTCGTTTGCAGCTTTCCTTATAATTCCGTTAAGCTCCTCTAGACCGTGGAGGATGAATTCTCCCGACTGCTTTCCACTTCTGTCCAAGTAAAAAGCTTTGATGCCTAACCTTCTTGGCACCTCGAAGTCAAATTTCCAACTGTCCCCTACATGGACTATCTCTCTCGGTGAAATGTTTAGGAGCTTACAGATCTTCATGTAAAAATTGACTTCCTTCTTCACTACATTAAAGTCAGAGGTTGAGGAGAAAACATGTTTGAAGTAATGTTGTATACCTGTCTGCTCAAGCTCAAAGTCTAGGAACGCCCTCCCAGAGTTGGAGGCAATAACCAGACTGTAGCCAGCATCTTCAAGCTCCTTAAGCACCTTCGGAGCCTCAGGGTAGATGTCGATCCTTGACTTCATACTCTCGAAGAGTTCCAGCCAATTTTCGTGACCTAAGAATTTTCTGAACCAATATTTTATGTCATACCATTCGAGTCTCTCATTTCCAATTTTATCATACTCTTTCGAGATGAAGTTTTTAGCCTCATCAAAATGGATGTGGTGGAGCTTCGCGTAGAGGCTTGGTAGACCTTCAAACCAAATGGCTTCCACGAATCTCTGGTCTATTAGGGTTCCATCCAGATCGAATGATATAACCTTCAGCTTCAACTGTTTCTTACCTCTGCTTTTCAATCATGCTTTATCTCAAATTTAGGTTACTACCCGAAGTTCACGGGATAGATAAAATTTTCTTCACTGCCTCTTGGAATATCGTTTCTGCAAGTCTCTTGTACCCTTCAGTGCTGAGGTGGAGACCATCGTTTGAATACACTTCTAAGAGGCGTTGAGTCTGGGGGTCGGCGGTAGTCTTGAAGGTATCTGCGCACAGTATCTTCCGTTCGGAGCAGTGTCGTTTTATCAGCCCGTTCAGCTTCATCCTCTGCGGTATAAGGGAGTCGAAGCCTAAGATTGAGGGAACGGTGCAGGCGATCGGCTTAATTCCATACTCAAGGGCGGTTGTATACATTTGCTTCAAGTTGGAGAAGACCCCATCAGGTGAGAGGCCCACGCCTAAATCGTTGGAGCCCCCTAGAATTACCACGCAGCTGGGCTTGACTGCTATAACATCCCTCTCGAAGCGGTGAAGCATATCTTCAGTCAGCTCGCCAGTAACCCCCCGATTCACCAACCTTACTTCTGGGATGGATTTAAACCGCTTCCGAGCGTCAGCAATAATCTGGTCTAGAAAGTATGTGTAAGGTGCGATCTCTGGGAGAGAGCCATCTAGATTGAACGATTGGAATCCAACTGTAAGACTGTCTCCAAGGGCAACAAAGGTCAGCTGTTTGCTCATCCTGCCAACTTCAACCCCACTACCCAATACCGACCGAGCATTTTTAGATTTTTCCAGCGTAACGTTGACAAAGATTTATTATGGTAGAAAGCTTAATTCGAGGATGGTGAAAGATGAGCAGCTCGGAATCCAAGCCTAAGGTTGCAGATATCTTCCCAACCAAGAATGAATCGGCCACTATAGCGCAAAGCATAGCCGTTGCAAAGCAGAGCAAGTACAAGCCCTCGGTAATTGTGGTGGATGGACATTCAACTGATGGAACCCGTGAAATAGCCGCTAAGAATGGTGCAAAGGTGGTTGTAGAGGAGAGACGTATATATCCTGGAAAGGGCGCTGCTATGAAGTTGGGAATTGTAAAAGCTCTGAGTGATAAAGCCGACATCATAACCTTCATGGATGCTGACATCGAGAACCTTGCATCTGATTGGATCGATAAGCTGGTTGATGTGATAGTGGCCGGGAGATGTGATATGTCGAGGGGGATGTACCTCAGGGCCCCGCGCGATGCTTCAGTCACCAAGCTTGTCGCCAAACCGCTTCTTTGGGTCTTCTTCCCAGAAATCTCCCACTTTGAGCAGCCTCTCAGTGGGGAGGTTGCAGCTAAAGCCGGGGTCTGGAGGACAATTATTGATGATAATCCTCCAGATGGTTGGGGTATAGATGTTTGGGTTCTCATTGAGTCTGCCATTCGCGGATACAGGGTCAGCGAGACCTTCTTGGGTACAAAAAATCACCGATCCTTTACAACCTATGCAGACAATGTCGCAAAGCTCAGTAAGATGGGTGAGCAGGTAGCTCTTGCCATTATCCGAGAAGCCATAAAACACGGCAGAATAGATAACGTTGCTGAAACCAACCCTTAGCTTCGTTGCTTAACTGTCATTAACTTAGGATCGTATTTTTGACCGACTGGTTAGACTGCTTTAGTTTTAGTCAAGTTTAAAGTCGCCATGCTTTTGGAGGTGAGCTAGTAGACCGCCGTCATTTAGTATATTTTCCATAACTTTGGGCAAGGGTTGGAAGGTTAACTCCAGCTTCTTGTCGATGTCTCTAATCCACCCAGCCTTAAGGTCTACTTCTATGATGTCGCCTTGATCTATCTTATCTGTGTCACATATTATGGGTGGTAAGCCTACATTT
>DAOVDL010000136.1 GCA_030669485.1 Candidatus Bathyarchaeota archaeon | reverse complement strand
GATCTTATTTTTGCCTTTAGTTATATTTGAGACCTGCACGATGCCTCGTATCTCTAGTTGTAGGAGGATCTGGTTGAGGGCGCTTGGTGAAACCGCTTCGTTATTCGCTTTCAGTTTTCTGAGAAGTTCTTCATCAGTACAGGATGGAAACTTCTTAAGCGTATCGAGGATACTTACGTTTAGTGGTGTTGGCCTCCAAGTCTTTACCATTGCCTGAGCCTCAGATTAGCTATCTTACTGTCACCTGCATTTACGTTATGCTATCGCTGGAGAAATAATTGGACTCTCAACTTTCTTATAGTTCTGGGCGAAGTTTATGTAGAACTTCTCCATCTCAGGTGTAATGCTAGGCGCTATGTTGCTTAGTGCTTCCTTAAAGTCCTGCTTCTTAACCTCTTTAGCAGCCAGATTCCTCCTCAGAGCGATCATTCCAGCCTCCCGACAGATGGACTGTATATCTGCACCGTTGTACCCTTTAGTCGAGGCAACTAACTCAGCTATGTCAACAATCTTTGCAAGGGGCATTTCCTTGGTATAAATTTTGAAGATCTGTTGTCTAGACTTCTCATCTGGTGAAGGTACATAGACGAATCTGTCTAACCTGCCCGGTCTAAGTACAGCCGGGTCAAGCATGTCCGGACGGTTTGTCGCAGCTAGAACTATAATGTTCTCCAGCGCAGTTATGCCATCCATCTCCGTTAGAAGTTGGCTGATAACTCGCTCTGAAACCCCTTGATCGGAGTAGCCTGTTCCCCTCCTAGGGACAATGGCGTCGAACTCGTCGAAGAAGATGATTGCTGGGGACGCCATTCTAGCCTTCCTGAATACCTCTCTTATTGCTTTCTCCGACTCTCCAACCCATTTGCTGAAGACCTCAGGTCCTTTGATGGATATGAAATTAGATTCACTCTCTGTGGCAACGGCTTTGGCTAACAGAGTCTTTCCACATCCCGGGGGACCAAACAGCAGGATACCTTTTGGGGGGTTGATCCCAATTCTTTTGAATGCTTGGGGGTACTTGAGCGGCCACTCGACGGCCTCTTTAAGTTCACTTTTGACTTTTTCCAGACCCCCGATGTCACCCCATTGAACGTTCGGGATCTCTATATAGACCTCCCTCATGGCAGTTGGAGTTATCTCCCTGAATGCTGCGGTAAAGTCTTCAGACTTTATCTCCATCGACTGGAGGACTGTAGGGGGTACTCTGTCCTCTTCGATGTTCATGTCAGGAAGGTATCGCCTCAAAGCCTTCATAGCTGCCTCTCGACATAGCGCAGATATGTCTGCGCCAGTGTAGCCATGGGTCATATCGGACAGCTTCTTCAGGTCTACATCCTCAGCTAGAGGCATACCGCGGGTGTGGATGAGCAGAACCTCCAGTCTACCAACCCTATCTGGGACTCCTATCTCTATCTCTCTGTCGAAGCGGCCAGGTCGTCTCAGAGCCGGATCCAGAATGTTTGGTACGTTTGTTGCTCCAATAACTATAACATTTCCGCGGGCTTGAAGACCATCTAACAGGGCGAGAAGCTGAGCTACAACCCGCTTCTCAACCTCACCCACAACCTCTTCTCTCTTCGGGGCGATGGAGTCTATCTCATCTACAAATATGATAGAAGGAACATTGTCTTGAGCCTTCTGGAAAATCTCCCTTAACCTAGCTTCAGATTCCCCATAGAATTTGCTCATAATCTCTGGACCATTGATGTTGATGAAATATGCTTGAGCTTCATTTGCCACAGCTTTGGCTAACAGGGTCTTCCCGCATCCAGGGGGACCATGGAGAAGCACTCCCTTCGGAGGATCGATACCAAGTCGCTGGAATAGTTCGGGATGACGTAGAGGCAGCTCAATCATCTCTCTTGTACGTTGAACCTCTTTTTGGAGACCGCCTATATCTTCATAGGTTATATGAGGCAACCCCTTCTTCTCTGGTGTAGGTTCACTTAGAACTTGAAAGTTAGTTGCAGGCGACACCTTTACTATACCATTTGGTCTTGTGCGTAGAACCGTGAAGGGCATAGCATTACCGAAGACGGAGAGAAGAACCACATCACCCTCCATCAGAGGCATTTCCAGGAGACGAGATTTGACGAAGTTAGTGAAATCAGTGTCGAACTCTATTCTAACGTCCACAGGGGCCAAGGTTACAGATTGAGCTGCTTGTACATTGACTTTCTTAACCGTAATATACTCGTTTATGGATACGGCTGCATTTCTACGTATTAGTCCGTCAATTCGAATGATTTCCTCCCCTTGATCCTCAGTTTATGCAGGCCAAGCTATAGCTGCAGTAGTCCGCTTTCCCCTGATCTCAAGGACATCCCCCGCCATAACATCAAGGAAATCCATGCTTTTCTGATCTAGTCTAGCCTTGCCCCGTCCGACATCTCTCTGTTTTGCTTCCGCAACCCTCAACTGAAACTCTTTCACCAATCTATTTACTCTCCGTCAAACATCATCTATGTGGACTTTCTCTGGCGTATATATTAAATGTTTTGAGCGAAATTGACTGGCTGTTCCCCCATTTCAATATGGCACCGTTATTTTGATATCCATCTAGAAGTTTCGCCTGCGTTGGATATGTATGGCCGAAGGATAATAATTCCGTCTGTAGAATACAATAGGGATGCATCTATAGTGTTTGGAAGAGGATAAAAACATTATGTCTAATGGTCGAGTTTTTAGGGATTCAGGTTCGGTGAACCATTAGGATCTCAAACTGACCTACACCCTTGGTGTTTTTGACAGCTGTCTCTACCTTATCCATCTCGCCTGAAATGTCCTCTGGCATGACGATATGTGCTATAAGGGCATTGAGGCCGAAGGCTATCGGCTCCTCTGCAAACTTGTAAACGTCAGCCTCTTCAGGCAGACTTTTCTTTATATCTTTCTTTAGGTCATCGAGTTTAATGTTAGTATCCTGTGGAAGAATTTTAAAGGATGCAACTACTTTAGCCATATTCATACACCTTAGGGACCTGTAAATCCACATTTGGGACATTTGTAGGGTCTGCTGAAGGTTCGGCATCTCTCGCAACGGATGATGTTTACTTCTCCACAGTTTGGACAGGTGAACTTAATGAAGTTCTCAGTTGGAATTATTATCTTGCCACACCAACTGCAGGCAGGTATCTTAGGGGCACTCATACTGCATTATGCTCCGTATATGTCTGGTGATAAATCCATTACGCTATATATACGTTCTCCCACCTTAAGCTAGAATTTTTAAGTAGTACAAAGGATAGAAGAGCTTCTGTTGTAATTGATAGGTGGAAACTGTGTCTAAAGATGAATTCACATTTACGCAG
>DAOVDL010000017.1 GCA_030669485.1 Candidatus Bathyarchaeota archaeon | reverse complement strand
CCGTGTTGCCACAGGCTCAATCTGGTCTGTTTGGAGGTCATTTTCCTTTAGGATGCTGTGAACTTGGCTTGTCAGAATTATAGGAAGATCAAAGGTCTTCGCGAAGTGGGTTAGATAAGCCAGCTGTCTATTAAGCTCCCTGTTAAAGCTGAAGCGTTTATCCACTTCTGTGGCAGCTAGACGGTAGAGGCTATTGATAGTATCAACCACTATGAGGCCGAGGTTATCATCAGTAAACCTGTCCAGCTCCTCAATGATGGTTGACTGTTCGAAGAGGTTCCTCGGTGTGGAAATATTGATTAAAGGCGCCACTTCACGCAGACTGGAGCCTGCAATCTGCTTAAGCCTCTCAGCAGGGAAGGATCCGTCGGCATCTAAGAAGAGAACTTCAAGTCCTCCCCTAGTGCAGGATACTGCACTCTGGATGGCGATAGCGGTCTTCCCTGTTGCAGCCTCACCGTAGATTAAGGTAAGTTGCCCTCGAGGTAAGCCGCCGTGGAGAAGCCTGTCGAGGCTGGGGCAGGCTGTAGGGCGCCTCCTTAAAGTAGCCCAAGACGCGGATCTCGGTGAACGGGTTCGTTTTTTAAGTGGCATCCTCTGCATCTAAAGGCTATAGCGACTTTGAGGTTTATAGTTTTAAGTAAAAATAAGCCAGAAGCGGACTGAAGGGATTATTTTAATACACCCCCCTTTCCATTCAACTGCTAGGCATCCTATACCTGTAACCTACCAGCAAGTTTGAAGGAAGGTGAATGCCATGGAAAAACATACTATGCTCGGTGAAGAGCTGAATGCCAAAGTGAAGATGATTGAATCTGATCTTCGGGCTAGGGGAAGTGTTCTTGTGGCATTGTCTGGCGGTGTTGACAGTTCGGTGGTTGCAGCCTTAGCCAAGAGGGCTCTAGGAGATAAGGTGGTTGCTGTGACAGCTAACTTTGCTTCTCTACCTCCCGGAGAGTTGGAAGACGCCAAGAGAATTGCGGGGGAGTTGGAAATAAAACATCGAGTCGAGGAGGTAGATGTACTTAAAAACCCAAATTTCACCCGAAACCCGCCTGACCGATGCTACCATTGCAAGAAGGAGATAGTCTGGATGATGAGGCGGGTTGGTGAGGAAGAGGGAGTAGATGCTATAATGGATGGAACAAATGTCGATGACTTGAAGAACCATCGACCCGGCGCCCTAGCCTTGGAGGAGGGGGGGATCCGAAGCCCGCTGGCTGAGGCAGATGTGACCAAGGCTGAGACCTACGCAATTGCAGAGATGCTTGGGCTTTCCACAACCCATAAACCTTCTATGTCCTGTCTCTCTTCCCGGTTCCCCTACGGAGAGAAGATCACAGCAGAGGGTCTCCGACGGGTTGCAGAGGCAGAGGCGTTCTTGAAGAAGCTTCTTGGGGTGAGTAGGCTGAGGGTGCGCCACCACGGGGAATTAGCTCGAATTGAGGTTGGCAGAGAAGAGCGCAGACTTTTTGATGCCAAGCTCATGAATAGAGTTGTGGATAAGCTTCAGACCTTAGGCTTCACCTATGTGACACTGGACTTGAAGGGCTATAGGTCTGGAAGCATGGACGAGATACTGGGAAAGGGGATGATGCCCAGAAAAGGGTTAGCGAAAAAAGGAAGCAGGAGCAGTACTGCTTCACACTAATAGATGACGGACTGCTGTGGCATTTTGGGGGAACCCACCTACATCGACGGAACCACGTGAGAGCCTGGTCGTCCAATCTTCGAGGTCGTTAAGAACCTAGGACTACGTTTCAGTTTCAAAACCAGCATCTTTTTTGATTTTAAGTGTTTTGCATTCTTGGAGTGTGACGTCTAGGAGTATGGTTGCGCCTTCGCCGAAGATGAGTGTCAGCCTCTCCGCCAGCTGTTCTACATCGTTGCATTCGTTCAGTTTTAGGTGATATACGGTTGCGTCTCTCGGGGACTCCCCCAGCAGGTCTCCTAACGCCTTTACGAGGCTGGCCTTGACGGCGCTTGAGGGGATGTTTAGGCGTTCAGTCTCTTCGGCGAAGCGTTTAGCCGCCATCACGATCCCTGCTCTAAGAAAGCTTTCCCTCTCTCCGCAACTGTTCTGCCCGTTCCTTTATGAAGGTGGTGACACTCTTCTCGGTCGCAACCGCGAGTTCCCGCTGGGTCTCCACCGCCCGCTTCACCGTCTCCAGAACCCTGTCGATGTCAAGCGGCTTCTGGAGGTAGGCGAACGCTCCCTCGTTCAAGGAGGCTGCAGCGTTCTCCAGGTTGGCGTATCCGGTGATCATGATGCTTATGGCGGTGGGCTGCCTTCGTCTGATCTCCTTCAGTACCTCCACCCCCGATCTGTCTGGGAGCTTGATGTCTATGAGGGCTATGTTGAAGCCCCGGCGCTCAACCTTCTCCAACCCCTCCCTAGCAGTCAACGCAGTCTCCACAGCGTAACCCTTCGCCTCAAAAACATTCTTGAGGCTTATGTTTATGTCCTTACTATCATCCACGATTAAAATGGAAACCTGCTTCTCTCCCATCATAATTCAACCCTATATTTACGGAACATACTGAAAAACGTTCTACTCCCTGTTAGATTAGAGGCATATAAAAAATGATGCATTAACCTCTTCAGGTGAAGGTTGCTTAGCAAGGTCTGCAAGCCCCAACATAAGGTAGGAGGTCTCTCTGCTTCTGTACTCATTTTTTGTTCAAACCTCCACCCGCTCAACTAACGTCGGTGGGTTTTATTGGCAGCCGCACTGTAACGGTGGTGCCCTTTCCCGCCTCGCTTTCCACGGTGATGGTGCCTCCGTGGGTTTCCATCACCCGTTTCGCGTTGGCGAGGCCCAGCCCGGTGCCTTGCGCCTTGGTGGTGTAGAAGGGGTGGAAGAGTTTCTTGAGTTCCTTCTCAGGTATGCCCAGTCCCGTATCCTTGACCTTCACCTCGATGAGGTCTCCCACCTGCCCTGTCGATATGTGGAGCTTTCCTCCCTCTGGCATGGCCTGCACCGCGTTCAGGATGAGGTTGTCGAAGACCCGGCTCAACTGCTCCCTATCCACCCTAGCTGGGGGGAGGTCACCATAATGGGTGGTCAGCTTCACACCCCTCGGCAGAACTGTCTTGCTGAGCGTTTCCCGTAGCACCTGGTTAATATCCTCCGCCCTAAGCTTTGGAGGTGGAAGTGAGGCAAATTCCATCAGGTTCTCCATAATCCTGTCAGCTGCAACGACGTTCCGGTCGATCAACTTCAACATCTCCCCCCTCTTCTCTACGGGCATCTCCTCCCTGAGGAAGCCCGCGGCGTAGCGGATGGCCTGCAACGGGTTCCGACTGTCATGGGCGATAGCTCTAGCCACCTCACCCATAACCTTCAACCTCTCCTCCTCCGCCTTCATCCGTTCGGTTATGTCCCTAGATACGCTGACAAGTCGAGTGATGTTGCCTTTCTCATCTTTTATAATTTGGTTAGTTGACTCGAACCAGATATGTTCTCCTGACTTTTTTCTGATTCGATAAGTAACAGGGATGTTTTCTCCTGTAAGAACTCTGCCAGACCCTTTTCGAAGGGTCTCTATGTCTTCGGGATGTACAAGCTCGCATGGGTTTTTCCCGACAAGTTCGGCTGGCTCATATCCCAGCACCTTCTTACAGGAAGGGCTGACGTAAATATATCTACTGTCCGGATGGTGAAGACAGATGATATCCTGAGTGTTTTCTGCTAGAACTCGAAATTTTTCCTCGCTCTCCCGCAAAGCCTCCTCCATCTGCTTGCGTTCGGTGATGTCTCTGATAATTCCTTGAGTTCCAGTCACCTTTCCGTCTTTGAGTGAGGGGGACGTATTGATCTCAACGAAAGTTCGTGTTCCGTCTTTCTTCAGTATCTCCAGCTGTAGGCCCTCGATGGTTAGACCCTTCGCTTCATTGAAGATTAGAAGGTCTTCCTTGGGAACATTCAATTCGGCTAAGTAGCTCTGAAGGGGTTTACCAATCAGCTCATCTGGCTTATAGCCAAGGATCCTCTTCACTGCTGGGGAAACATAGGTAACTCGCCCCTCTAGGTCTACTGTAAATATCGTGTCTATGATTCTCTCAGCAATACCCCCGAAACTCTCAGACATCAACATCTTCCCCTCCATCTGCTTGTGCTCGGTATGGTGGGCTGGCTAGCTTCACACTCCATCTGTTCAACGCTTCTTTACAAGTGAGTAAATAAACATGGTAAAAAGAAGTTAGGAAGTGACATTCGTTTTATCCTTTTCTAGTTTTCGGGTTCCAGCTGTTTCCACCCCGATCAATATAGTTGCATCGTCGTTTTCTTTTCCCCATGTGCGGGCAATATGTTCGGCTGCCTGTTGCGGCTCTTCCAGAAGCTTAAGATGGTTTGACAGGTCGTATCTGCTGGATATGCCGTCAGAATTTAACGCTATGAAGCTTAGGGACTTGTATCGATACACCTGCTTTTTCATGTTCCTTATGTTCAGTCCTACTATACCGTCTCTGGAGAACGGATGGATGGATGGCTCACTCTTCACTCTTATATCGATATTGCCAACACCCAGATAGGTCAGCGCGAAATTTTTCCTGTCAACTCGAACGAGCCCGACCACGGCGCCTCTGGTATGTCTTAAGTGTTGGTCGCAGTCTTTCACAGTCTCTTCAATGTCTTTTGCGAAGTTTTCCGCTATGTATTCTAGTGCGCTCTGCGACGCGGCGGATGCCTCTTCGCCGTGTCCAAGCCCATCCGCCACCACCATCAACGTTTGACCATCCCACTCCTTGATGAGGTAGCCGTCACCATTCTTCCTCTCACCGATACGTGGTCTGCATACAACCCCAAACCTCACTTCTTTCACAGCCACTTCTTCACAGTTATGGTGGTTCCTTTCCCCAGCTTAGTTTCAATCTTGAATTCGTCCATCAGCCTCTTTGCGCCGCCCAGCCCGAAGCCGAGACCGCTAGTTGTGCTGTAGCCGTCCCGCATGGCTAGTTCAACGTTCTCTATGCCTGGACCGTGGTCCATGACAACAATCTCTAGCCCTTTAGGATTGTTTCTGGGTGTGATTGTTGCTTTCCCCTTGCCTCCGTATTGAAGGGCATTTCTAGTAAGCTCGGAGACCGCTGTTGCGATGCGTGTCTGGTCTGCAAGACCGAAGCCCAGCTCTTCAGCCATGGCTTTCGCTTTCACTCGAGCAGTCACTATATCCGGCTCTTTCTCTATGGTGGTTTCGATTGATTCTTCAGCCAACTCAGTCAACTTGCTTTTCTTGTTGTTTGCGGAGGAACGCCAATCCTTTCTCCATGTTGAGGGCCATGTGGACGCCTTTGAAGGTGAATCCCATCTCAACTATTGTTATGGCCACACTGGGGTTAATCCCTATTACCACCACGGTTGTCCCCATCAGGGTTGCTGACTCCGCGATTTCGCCGATTATTCGTCCTAAGAAACTGTCCACGATGTCGATAGAGCCAATATCTAAGATCAGCCCTTTGGCTCTGGTTTTTGTGAGGTTTTCGAGTATGTTTTCTCTGAACTGTACCGCCATCCTGTCGTGGATCGGCCATTGAGGAGTGGCTAAAAGGACGTCCTCTACCTTCAATATTGGAACTGTTTCAGTTTCTTTCACAGGGCTTCTTCCGCTCATTTCAGTCTTACTCTTCCTTTACCACTTTGAGCTTCATAACCTTGAAAGCATACTCGATGCCTTCACGCAGCTCTCGAAGCGTAGTGAGCCCTCCCAACTCAACGCCTAGCCGCACCATCGTCTCCGCGACGGCGGGGGTTATACCCGTGAAGATGACTTCGGAGCCCATCAGCTTCGCAGACTGAATAATCTGGAGGAGTCTGTGCACAGTCTTCGTGTCCACGGCAGAGATACCGGTCAAGTCCACGATCACTACTTCTGCCTGATTTTGAATTATACCTTGAAGCATAGTTTCTGTGAGCTGCTTCATCCGGGCAGTGTCCAAGACTCCCAGCAGCGGGAACAGCACCAGGTTACTCCAAACCAGAACTGTGGGGGTTGAGTACTCAAGTGACATTTTCTGACTGTTGATGATGTCCTCCCGAGTTTTCATGTAGATTTCGAAGGTGTATAGGCCCAGCTGATCTAGTATCTTGGTAATTACTATGGCTTCGGTGTTCAGTACTTTAGGGTCTTTGATGTAGTCTTGGAGATATTGGAGGATGGTGTTTTTGAGGCTGAAGATGAAGGTGGCTGTTTCGGTGGGGGTGAACCCTTGCTTGGCTCGGTTGGCGCTGATCTCCGCTAGGTTTCCTTTCACCTTCACATATTCGGGTATACTTAGGTCGTCGTACCTCTCTGAGGAGATGGCAGCAACGAAATCAGCTAGAAACTTGCGGGCCTGTTCATCGAATTGAGCCTCGGTCATCAACTGGAAGGTGCGGCCTGCAGCAATGCGAACCTCCCCTCGCCAAGCCTTGAGTAAGTCGACCTCTTTCTCCTTTAACAGCTCGGCAGTGGTCAACCTATTCACCATTACAGTTTCACCTCCCCTACTCTACATTGGAACATTACACTCTTCCTTCCAAACAATTCCTTCACATCCCTCCTAAACTATCCGAGATACCCATCTTTAACCCACTCTGTTCAGCGGCAACCCTAAACATTTCAGAGGTCTGTAACTGCCCACAAATAGTGTAACCTCACAATGCCGATATAAAACTTGTTAAAACTGACCTAAACAGCATATTGCGAACTTCTACGGTGAGAATTGGTTATATTCTGACCGATTAAAGGCCATATCGAAAAAAGTTGTAAATACTTGCATATGTAAGCATTTATGAATTTAAATTGCCGTTAGCTGCCAGTTCTTTTTTGCTGTTTGCTAGTTGAATCAGTCTTTGAAAAGGCTAATATTCAACGAAAATAATTACCATATCAAGGTAACAATAAATGAGTAAAGCAAAGACAAAGGAAAAAGAAGAGCCGATATATGAGAAGCTTGAGCCAGGGTCCTGTATGATAATCTCTAAATCTGGAAAAGAGTTTACCTACGCTTGCAATAAAAATGGGGAAATAAAACTTAAGAAAGTAAAATTATCTGAAGAGGATTGAAGTAACTCTTTGAAATTCCTCTTCGATACAATGGTACACCACGCTATTTATAAAGACAAACTACCTGAAAAATGGGCGGCTAAATGGCGTCTGATAAAATCTGGCAAGGATATATTGCTCTTAAACGAGCCTCAAATAGCAGAGATATTCTTTAAATTGGAACGATCTTACGGGCAAGACGAAGCTAGAACTTACATATTTAGAATTAAATGTCTCGATAACTCTAGGTTAATTCCAAGAAAAGAGGACGATAACCTCTCTTTTTACTCAGGACACATACGCAACCAATATAGAAAATTTGGAATATCCTCTATAGATTCATATCTTATTTCAATAGCCAAACATGAAAATGCAACATTATTCTCAACAGATCTCCCATTAAGAAACGTGGCAAGAAAAGAGAAGATATCTGTAGATTATCTACCAAAAGAATCATTAGGAATATGAATTTCTGCCTACGAAAACTAGTAATTCAAACTATAAGTAGGCTATAGCCAGCTCACTGTTTGCCACTTTCGCCACATTTGCCATCTTCATTACGGCCATTACTCATTGGCATATCTCTAATTCGCGATTTTTATCTCTCTTCACCGCTAAATTGAGGAACTAACCATCTATACATAAGCTATTTGATTCCTTGTGCTTTCTTCACGTTTTCTGGGGTGTAGCTCTTAACGCTTAACCCTAATGTTATCAAGCTGCGGATGGCTTGGCTGAGGCTGTAGCCGGGGTTTCCCTCTCGGTACTGTTGGATGAGTTTGAGGAGGCTGTGGGGGCATTCGAAGCTCACCGACCTGGTCTTCTCAGGCTTCTGGTTGGGTGCTGTGGGGGGTTTCCCAGGTTCTTTCAGGGCAGCTATTTTGCTTTGCCTCCCCTCTTCTTCTTGGTGCACCATTTACATTCGTACCGCTGGGTTTCAGGGTTGTAGTGGCAGAATTTGCCGCATCTAGGACAGTTCACCCTCAAGGGTCATCTCGCCTCATGTGCCACAGAAAACACACCACCCCTTACCTGCCCCTGAAGACTTGAAAAGCAATCTATGCCCCTTCGCCTTGCATTCCTCAATATGCTTCGGACAGATATAGCCCTTGCAGGTTTCACACCAGTTTGGAGGCTGAGACCTAGCTGCAGGGGGGCGGAAGAGCAGGGTCTGAGGGTTGCCGGGCGGATAGTTGTGCTCAACTAACCATTCTTCAATCTTCACGTACAGTTCCTCGCTGGCGGTTAAGCCGTCTCTGGCGCAGATCTCCTTGAAGGCTCGGGCCTTCTCCTCCTGACTGGGTTTCGGAATGAAGGTTATCCGCGCGGTTTTAGCGTTGTGGTTTGGAGGGCGCCCCATCTGCGCCCAGAGGAACAGCTGAGAAGCTTGTGAGGCGGGACCGTGAAAGCCATTGACGCTTCAGCCCTAGCTAAACTCCTCCTAAAAGAGGACGGCTGGGAAAGCGTTCTAGAACACCTTAGAGAAGGCACCGTATCGGTAGACCTCATCGTCAAAGAGGCTGCAAATGTGGTTTGGAGAAGAACCAAGGGAGATGCTGAGAGAGCTGAGTCTATGCTTGAAGCCCTGAAGGAGCTGACTGAAAAAACTGTCAGAATCGAAGATGAGAGAATACATATGGATGAGGCTGTAAGAATAGCGTTCAGTAACAACATAACCATTTATGACGCCCTATATGTGGCTCTGGCTAAAACCCTGAAAACCCCGCTCATAACCTCAGACCGGAGGCAAGCAAAAATAGCTGAAAAATTAGGGATACATACCATAACAGTTTAGAGGAAATACAATCACCATTCAGCAATAATCACTTTTCAAAAGTTTCTCTAAATCCTCAACGTTCTTTAAAGAATGTATACTGCCAGCTTTCACATCAGTTTGAGCTCTTCTTAAAGACT
>DAOVDL010000123.1 GCA_030669485.1 Candidatus Bathyarchaeota archaeon | reverse complement strand
GTATGGCTGCTATCTAACTCTGAACTCTTTTCAGGGTTATGTGAGGTGTTGGGAGGGGTATCTACAAAGGTGGATTCGGAGACTGAGAACCACTGCCGGTTGGTTTTAACTTACTCTGAGACGGTAAACGGAGACCCCACAGTTTTTAGCTTTCAATCCTCATTTTATGAGGATTATTGATGCGTAGTTGCTGTAAATGCCGATAGTCTAATAAAACTCTAGGTAGAACCTCTTCTCTTTGGTGTTCACAATAAAGTTATGCTTATCCGCTATACTTTTCAAACCTATGATGAGTGGTACGTTCTTTCTCTCGGCAATCGCAACCCATCTCTTTATCTCAGGCGACTCTTTGCCCTTCAAATCAGTGAATTTTAAGGTGGTTCTAGTTAGTCTGGCTGGAATCTCCATCTCCGGTGAAATGCCTGTCAGCTTTATCTGTGCATACCTTTCTATTCCAAGTATTTCTGAGAACCTCAGTGGTAGAAGTGAGATTACTGCTCCAGTGTCGTAAACCATCCAAAAAGGGTCTGTCCATCCTTTCTTCCCTTTGAAGGAGACGGAGACACTGTAGACGTAACCCTTACCGATATCTAGACCATAAACCTTTCTTACTGAAGATGCCACTTCTGACTTGAATTCAGTCTCAGCAATTCTATATGTTAGTTTAGAGTACAAACGGTTCACCAGAGAAGACATAGCCTGTGATGAATCCCTTGCCTACCTTTTTCCTAGCCTCATCGTATACTTTATCAAATTCTTTATCGGCCACAAGAACCTTCCCATCTCTGATAGCAACATACATGCTGGGATACTTTCCCTGCAACTCAGCGTAGTGTGTATTCATCCAGTTGAAATCGTCAACCCGAGACATAGAGCACACCCATAGAAACATTGGAAACGCTACCTTAAATTCTTATCATACAAGTTTATACACGTGTGCTTCTCTGTACGTATGTTCACGCACCCAAGCAATCTTTCTCTTTCAATACTCATTTTATGAGCCTTCTGATGTGTTTCGATGCTGTCATGCACCTCCTTAGTCATTGGCGAAGGCAAAGCCACCTTCCTTTTAACCAATATAGAAAATATGATAACCCGGGAAGGGATCAAGCTAACGAAGGCTTAGAATGATAACTATAAAATGTGCTAAATGTAAGCGTAAGGTGTTTAGATATGGGAAGATTGGGAAAGGGCGAGTTCTACACTGCTGGAAAGGCCGGATAGTTAAGGATTATAGCGTACATGATGGACACGAAGTTAAATGTCAATGCGGTAATTTAATTGGCATTGATGAGGGGAAGTGGATCAAAATGAAGCAACATTCCTTTGTTTACTAAGAGATAGAAGCAAGATGGCGGATATTCCGATGAAACCGATAATGACGTCACATATAGGTTTGCATTAAAATATGGGATTTAAATCGTATGTGAGGTTAGCTTTTCCTTCCCAACATTCCTAGCTAGGTGCGGTGCCTTCATGCGGGCTCGATGGGTGGCTCCATTGTGACGGTGTCGCTAGGTTTCGCTATGTCTATTTGGTCGTTCAATAGGGGCCGGTTTATCTTCCCGTTACCGTTTATTTTAGAGACGTTTATTGTTGGTTCTTCTATAAGCTTAATGCCTTCTCCATTCCATTCAGCGTTTTCAGCCAGAAAATCCCAGCAGCTTCTACAGATTGGAATTTCCTCCATTCCATCAACCTCTATGTAGACCTTTATGTCTGTGTTTTTACAGTTTGGGTTGAAAGGGTTTGAACATTTTTCAGGGTCAGGCAACTTCCTTTTTTCCTCCTTCAAGAGATATGTTTAACGGTTTTAGGGATTTAAGCAGGTGAGGTTGGTGAAAGTAACTTTTTAGATAGAGGCTTCCTGCTGCTTCCCTCAGATATGTCGACAGCCCCTCCGTCCCTCCACCCATCAGCCTGATCAACTATGATCCAGTCCCCCACGGGCAGGTATAGGAGGGTGAGGGGAATTCTGGTGTATGGGGGTAGAGAAACAAAGATTGCTGAGGACTTCATAGCCATCCCCGCTCCAGTTTTCATGACCCTGGCTTAACATCCTTAAAAGCGAAAGTGTGGAGGCATTTTAACCTCCAACTTTTTCTTATCTGAACAACATGTAGACGCTGTTGATAATGTATGCGTTGGAGTGACCTCTTCCCTTATAGTCCCTACCCTCAGCAAGCTGAGTTCATGGACGATGCCTTGAAGGTTTTGGAGAAGGGGAAGGTGTTGGTGGCTGAGGCTTGCAACGGCTTCGGGAAGACCGCCTGCTCTCTTTCAGCTGCCCTAACCTTGAACCGCAAGATCATCTATGTCACCAGAACCCATGAACAGGCACGCCAAGTTCTGAACGAGGTTAAGACCATAAATAAACACGCCGACACAGGCTTCTCAGCCGTCACGTTAGCCAGCAGAGAACACCTCTGCCTGAACAGAAAATGCAGCGGACTAGCCGCCGCGGAGGCAGCTGAGGTCTGCAGGCTGCTCAGGGCTAAAGAGGAATGCCGATACCGTTGGGACCTCGAAGGTTCCCCCAGCTTTCTGCCGAAAATCCTGTCGGTTCCAGTTCTTCGCAGGTTGGGGAGGAGGGAGAAGCTCTGCCCATACTTCGCGGCTAGGAAGGCGTCAGAAGGCTTCAACATCGTGGTCGGCCCCTACCAGTACATCTTCAACAAGGCTGTGAGGGAAAAAACCAAACTGGAGTTGACCGGGAAGACTCTGGTCTTCGATGAGGCTCACAACGCTGACAAGGTTGGCTTGGACGCGCTGAGCGACCGTCTCTCCGAGAGGAGCATCCGAAACGCTGAGGAGGAGCTATCCAACGTTGGGGAGAGGTTTGATTTTCTTGACCGCCTGTCTGGCTATTTAGCGGCTGCAACCGGCCCTGTGGAGAGTGGGTTAGATTTCAACAAGGATATCCGGCGGTTGGTGGATCTGGAGGATTCAACTGAGGGGGAGATATCTGGTTTTCTGGAGCAGTTTCCCGCGCTTGTTGAGGAGATAAGGGAGTATAAGTTGGAGCGGGGTCAATCTCCAGGCTGCTACTTTAACGGCATCTTAGGCTTTCTTTCACTTGTACTCTGCAGTCGACCTGAATGTTTCGTCGCGGTCTTCCGCACCTCGCAGGCTGGATTCAAGTACGTTGAGTATCGCTGCTTGGATCCCAGCCTAGCTGTCAAACCCGTGTTGGACATGGCGGGAGGGGTGTTGATCATGTCTGGAACGCTCTCGCCGTTGGAGCTCTTCGCTAATGTTGTGGGTGTGGAGGAGGCGGAGGTGAAGGCTTACACCTCCATTGCTAACCCGGGAAATATCTCCACAACTGTGGATGCAGCTGTCAGCACTCAGTTCAGGAGGCGTGATGACGATATGATGCTTCGATATGGGACACGAATTCTCGGGCAGATGGGCTCCGTGCCAAAGGGTGTGTTGATCTTTTTCCCTCAGCGGGGGCTTCTGGACAGGGCTGTAGACCTCTGGGCTTACAATGGTGTACTGCAACGGAAGGGTGGCGGGTTCATGTTGGATGGTAGAAGGGTGTTTGTTGAGGGGAGGAATGTGGAGGAGA
>DAOVDL010000128.1 GCA_030669485.1 Candidatus Bathyarchaeota archaeon | reverse complement strand
CCAAGAGTCAACATCACAAAATCAAATTGAACGTCTATTGTTGAAAGCGGTAGCAAGGTAATTGACTTATTCATCTCCATTACTACTTGACTAGTGTAGACGGTGCCGTTGAGGATGAGTGCCGTCAACTGAACATCCCATGTGTACCTTTCAATGTTTAAGTTCTCAACGGTAACGGTTAGAGTTGCATTTTCCTCGCTCGAATATTTCTTCTTATCGAGAGATGCTTCCATCTTGAGGTATGGATACGAGAGCCAGACACCCTTCTGGACGCGCTGGAGGTAGTGCGAGAAGAAGTCGCCTGAGGTTGAGGGATTCCAATCTGTCTCTCCGAGGGCGAAGAGAACGCTGTCGCTAAAGCTTATGCCATACAGTGTCCAATTAAAGGTTCGGTAGCTGTGGGCGGGTATATCAACATCCGTTATCTCGCCGTAGAAGTTCCACCACGCCCCGCCTTCATCGCGTTCCTGGTGACCTCCGATCCCAATCTTATAGTCTGTTAGGTTCTTGTCTCCGTTGTTTTTTATGTGGATTGTGAATGTTACGTTTGAGCCGTATAGAACCCGCTCCGATGGCACTGTAACCCAGAGCTGATAGGTGGCTCCACCATGGTAGTTGAACCAATCGGGGAACTGTTTGTAATAGCTAAGGGAGTAGGCTGCTACACTATATATTGTCTCTAATATCTCGCCATTACCATCTACAAGTATGGCGTCAACGCGCCATATCCCCCTATCCGAGTATTCACTACCTTCCTCCTTGAGCGTTACGTTAAGTTGCTGAGTCTCAGCAGGACGAATTGTAGCGTCCAAGATTATCTTCTTAACAATCTCCCCAGATGGGTTCGTTAGTGCTAACGCCACCTTCAAAGCGGTTTCAGGCGAGGTGTTCGTGATGTTTATGGCGAGTTTAACCTTTTCGCTGTAGCCGAACTCGTGTATCGGGGTGGCCCTATACTTTGCCCACGCTATCAGGTCGCGTACAAGGATCTTGCCGGAGCTCATGGCTCCGCCCTTTGTGTAGGCCCAGTCTGAGTACATAGTCGTCGCGATTATGTAGCCCTCACCGATTTGATACATTATCATGGCTGGGAAGTCGTTCTTTGTCCTTCTGAGGAGAGCCATCGTGCCCTCTGGATATGTGGTGAAGTATCCATCTACTGGTTCGCTTACAGTTACTCTCGGCTGTCCGGAGAATATCGGGTTCCGTTCATCTATGTAGACGGCGCTGCCGTGGCACATCTGATCCTCGAACCATCCGAAACCGCTAGGCTGTCTAGGCAGGGCTTCAAAGTCTGCTCCATATTGCTGAGCGAAGGTTAGGATTACGCCTCCATTCTCCACATAAGTCTCAAGCTTCGATCTGAAGATGGGTGATGTGGCCCCAAAGAGGCCTCCAGAAGGTATAACCATAATCGGGTGGTCCTTAGCGAGTTCTGTTGGGGACCAACCTCCACCTAGGACATTGCGGTCGGGTATCTCGTAGACGGGTTCGTCCATGTCTGAGAGCATGGCCCTTGCGCCGTCTGAAAAGCCTCTTCCTAATAAGACCACATCTGGAGCGCGTTCCAAGGTATCTCTAACAGCCTCCGTGTTAAACATGAGCTGAACGTAGGCTGAGGCTGCCTCCCTACTCACCTTCTTGTATAAGCTCATATTCGACTCGAGGTTACGGATCGATTTGAGCATCTTGGAGTCTCGAGTCAAGGTTTGAAGAGCCTCTGCGAATGGCAGTTCCTTCCTAACAGCCATTGCTATGAGAGAGTGGATTACATTCTTCGTTTCGATGAAGGAGCTGGATACGTCGAATGTGTCATCCGGGTGGTCTCCTCCAGGTTTGTCCTGTTCATCCTCATCTGGGTCTGGATCGGGCTCCTCCTCTCTAGGTTTTGTAACGCTTATCGATACAGACACTGTCTCCGTTGTTATTTTCGGGTTTCCATCTTTGTCTAAGTATTCAAATTTTATGGTTATGAGCGCGGAATATGTGCCCGCCTTGAGACCGCTAGATGAGATCGTGCTGTAATAGTTGATGTCGGGTTTTAGGTTTACACCCTTCGTTTTGGAGACGGTTAATCCTAGGGACTTTATAGACTTCGGCTTTATCGTCACGTTGTAGGATTCTACTCCAACACCCTTCATCGAGAAGGATTTGCTTGTGGAGCCTCCCTCTTTATAGCTCAAGACCAAGGATTTCGGGTTGACGGATACCTTCGTCTCCTTAACCACAGTGAAAGACACCCAGAAAGTCTCTAGAATATTATGCTTATCATTGGAGTAAATGAAGAATGAATCTTGGAATTTGCATGCTTCTCCAATTTTGCTTTGGCTAGCATATTCATACTGCGAGATTTTTGCGGTGTTAACGGTTAACGTGACATATTGCTTCTTCCTAACAGAGCCTTGTTTCGGAGAAACCGTCAACCAATTCGTATATTCTTTAATCTCCCAAACTAGGGGTAAAAGGCCACTATAATCCTCTGTGTAGAAGGGTTTATTTTTGATGATAAGTCTGCCAGTTTTTGTTTCACCCTTCTTTATCGGGCCTAGATCTCTCCTATGGCTTTCTGGTAGAATCTCTAGTTCAGGTTCAATGCATTGGGATAACTCGTCTAGGCCAAGTGAGCTTATGAGCTTGCCTTGGATGAAATTCGAGAATCCACTTATTAACTGGCCTGCTCCAGCCTCTGCGATGGTGCCGACGATTGGTCCGCCCCCCACTTGGATGGCGCTTGAAGTAACTCCCTCAGCAACCGTAAATCCGACGCTTATAAGTCTCTTCGAGACAGTGTTCCAGAAGTCGCATGGGTTAGAGTAATAGACGTCAATAGCCCCTTCGATAACATTGTTGATTACATTTATGGCTTGCCCAATTACCGGGATCTTATTGCTCCATCTATGTGCTACACCGAGGGTATTCGTTAAGCCCGACACCAAGGTTTCGAGCCCCGTCTTGAGCCATCCGGTGATGCTTAGTCCTCCGTGTATCCCACCTGTGATCGTGTAGGCTGTTGAACCTGTCTCAGGGTTGAAGATGTAGTAGCCAGTTCCATTCCAGCCGTTAAATATAATGTTTCGTTCTGGGACAATGGCTGTTAAGTTGCTTTCCACAGCGTGGCGTATCTCGATTTTATCCGTCTCGTTTATCGCCAACGTAGGTAGAGTCTCATCTAAATTCGAGGAATTAATCGTACAGATACGGATACTCTGCTCTGCTGCCAACTCGAAGACCTTAGCAGTGGAGATCGAGCTCATACCGTAAAGATCCTGGATCACAGAGTACTCCAGCTTCGAGCCCTTAACCCCAGTCTGCATCATGAAATATGTTGCGGCTTCATTGTTGCCGTCGGCTGAGAACGGGTTCACAATATCGAGGAGCAGATTCATAAAGAGCCCAGTAACCGACATAGATAGCGGAGTTGACCCGTTATAGTTCACTGATAAAGCTGTCCCAATCTGGAGTGCTGAGGGCTGCCTTACCCATACAACCCCGATCTGAGAGG
>DAOVDL010000112.1 GCA_030669485.1 Candidatus Bathyarchaeota archaeon | reverse complement strand
ACCCTGATGAGACGGGAGATCCTTCAATTTATGTTTGTCCCAGATGTGGCAGGAACTTAGGTACCAGAAAAACGGCGCTCTGTAAATATTGTGGATCGAAGATCATGGAATTGCAAGCGGTTGAAATAGTGGAACCCACTTGCGCTATCTGCGGTAAAAAGCTTAAGGATAACGAAATTGAGAAGGGCATATGTAACCGATGTGAAGCAATAACTGGCATCGGGCATGAAGAAGCATTTTAAACTTTTTTAGCCTTACCGATAAGACATTCAGTTCTTAGAGGGCAACACCCGCATAATGGTATCGCTTTACATACCTCTTTACCTAAACGCACAAGAAGCGCGTGGAATTCGCTCATATCACCACTGAACTCTGATTCTAAAAGCTGTTTAGCATCATCATACGTTTTAACTGGAAACCCTATTCGAGATAATATTCTTCGAGTATAAGCGTCGCCTATTCCTTCACGTTCTCCCTTTGCGTAGAGCAGGATTGAGTCAGCCGTCTCGGGTCCTATGCCTCGAATCGACAGCAATTCTTCTCTCAGATTTTTAACTTTGAAGAATGCATTAATGTTAAAGCCGTATCTTTCCAGATGTCTGGAAAGTGAAATTATTTTTTCTGTTTTCTGGTTATAATAGCCACTTGATTTTACTGCCTTCCGTATTTTCCTTCGACTGGTAGCCATAATTTTTTCCGGAGACATCAACCCAAGTTTATTTAATTCAACGATCGCCCTCTTTGCGTTTTCCCAGTTGGTATTTTGAGTGAGAATAGCGCCAACACATATCTCAAATTTCTGTCTACTACTAAGTTTCCTCGCAGCAAAGTAGACTGGCTCTGAAGAGTTAACACTCACAGGCCACCAACCCTGAGGGCCATAGGCTTTCAAGAGCCTATCAAACACTGTATTCAACATCATTCAGCACTATACACCTAAGAGAAACATATAATGGCCCATACTTTTTGGTTTTTTGTAGAAAATGTTTCAATGCAATTTACGTTTTCAGAGCTTGCATAACCCAACTGTTTATGAGCTGGGATATGATAATATTATTTTTCATCGCGATGGGCAAGGTAAATGTCAAAGAAATGATCTAAATAACGTTTAGATGTTTGAACCATGAGCAGTGAAGGATTGTTCAAAGTCAAGATTGTGCATTTAATCCTTTCGAAAAAAACTGAAGAGGCAGTGGAATCCCTAAGCCAGCATTACCATGTTGTAACGCCTAGTTTGAAGGTGGGCATGCCGAAGGGACATAGAAAAAAGGCTGGATGCTACATTGCAAGCAAGAAGGCAATCCGCGCGTCAAACCGAGACAACCTATACAATCCATACTTGATTCTTCACGAGTTCTACCACCATTTAAGGACACATAACATGAAACATAGAGGAACGGAGAGATATGCTAATAAGTTTGCAGAAGAGTACGTTGAGGCATACAGAAAATTCTCGGCTTCCGATTAGCTTTCTTGCTCTTTTAGGGCGGCCTGTATTGCTACATTGTTGGCCAACTTCACGAGACATTCAGCCATAGCATTCCCGGGGTTGACGTACTGATAGAGCCTCGCCTGTCCATCCTTGCCAACTTCCCTCGCAAGGCCTAGGTCCACCAACGCCTTGAACTCACGGTTGAAGCTTCGCCAAGACACATGGCTGTTCCTAGCGATCTCACTCATTGAGTAAGAGAATTGCCTATACAAAGTTAGGAAGTCTAGGATCCTAGTTCTCACAGTGTCTCCGAATATGGTTCGCAACCCGTACTCTGGAAGCTCGGGGATTTCGGATTTCACCCTTTTGGGCATATCTACAGTCAACCACATTTCATATAATATGGATAATGTGGACAAGCGTGGTCACATTGGTTTTATAGGTTCTACATATATGTTGGTTTTAGCTAAGATTATGCTTGTTTGTCCTCCATTATCCATTATGGATGGAGTGTGAACTTATATATAACTGTATATTTTTTGCTATGGCATTTATGCTATAGTTCTTCTATATTATAGAACATTATAATATAAGATTTGCAGTCATGGATTACCGTCAGTTCATACTGGAGAAGATGCTCCGTCACGGATGGGTTGGAGGCAAACATACACATGAAGATAACATACCGAAGGGCGCTCCTCCAAGAGAATGTAAGCCCATCAAAAAAGAGGTAAAACAACTGTCAAAGGAAGGCTTCTTTTTAACCCACCCTAAACCTGATGGTCGTCACCTATCCTTAAACCCTCGGAAGATCGAAGAGGTGAAAGAATACATAAACGCAAACAACTAGCTAATCAGCTTCTCAAACGCCTTCTTAACCTCTGTTACCTTCAGCTCCACCTTCGCCAACCTGCTTTTCAACTCAAACGTACGTGGAGTATTCTGAGGGGCAAGGTTTCATCTATCCTGCCTTGAACGTTTCGGTTGCGCCCATAATAAAAATAGGTTTGGGAGCCGAACGAACCAAACTGAAAGTTTGATGCGGCCATCGGGAATTGAACCCGAGTTAGAGGCTTAGGGATCCCTTAGCTAGGGTTTATCTTACTGCCGCGAAGAATAATTAAAATCTTGGAAGGGGTATTGAGTTATCTGTTTAACCTAGACATTAACAGTTAGTTGGAGGAGTTATGAGTGGTTAAGGTAGCCTTAGTTCAGATGAGCTGCGTTCCTGAAATAGAGGAGAATATCAAGAAGGCTCTCAATTACGTTGCTGAAGCAGCAAGGGGGGGTGCTGAGATAGTGTGCCTTCCAGAGCAGTTTTCAAGCATCTACATAGGAGCCTTTCAGGATCCAAAACACTTCGCCCTAGCGGAGAGCATCCCCGGACCAACAACCCGAAAGGTATGCAAGGCTGCCGCAGAGAACCATGTCACCATTATAGCCTCCATATTTGAGGAGGACACCAAGCTGAGGGGAAGATTCTTCAACACCTCCACCGTTGTTGGACCTGACGGTGAACTTCTCGGGGTGTACAGGAAGGCGCATATACCCAACGTAGCGGGGTTCCTAGAGAAGTTCTACTTCACCCCCGGAGACACCCCCTTCCCCATCTTCCAGACCCCCAAAGCAAAGATAGGGATCGTTATGTGTTACGACAGGCATTTCCCTGAGGGGGTTAGAATTGAGGCCCTGAAAGGGGCGGAGATCGTGTTTATGCCAACCTGCACGAGTCTGCTGCCCGAGGCTTGGGAGGTTGAACTGAGAGCCCACGCAATCTTCAACGCAATCTTCGTTGCAGGGGTGAACAGGGTGGGTCAAGAGTCTCCCCAGCAGCGCAACCCATATTATGGCAGAAGCCTAGCCGTGAACCCGAGGGGGGAGGTGATAGCCTCAGCGGGGGGTGAGGAGGAGCTGATAATTGTGGACATGGATCTCTCAGAGATCGGGGAGCGACGGAAGGAGTCCCCCCACCTAACGAGAGACCGGAGGCCTGAGCTGTATGGGTACCTAGCCAAGTTCCAAACCTCGCCCAACGCTGAAGAGAGGCATTGCACCTGAAGCTATAGTGCTTCCAACGGGAGGGATACGGTTCGGTCACAACGCTCTCGGATAGGAGGTATCCACGTTTGTCCACACTTGACCACCTTTGTCCACCGTTACCCACACTTACCCACGTTTGACCACAATTGTCCACCTTTGTCCACACTTGACCACATTTGTCCACTTTTGTCCACAGTGTGGGCACCCCCCCTAAAAACCAACCCAGTTAAACTCACTATAAAAACAGGTCAAAACATCCAGCCCACCAACAGAGCCACACCCCCCTTCACACCA
>DAOVDL010000018.1 GCA_030669485.1 Candidatus Bathyarchaeota archaeon | reverse complement strand
TCATTCCATGGCTTAAAACGACTGTGCCTTGGAGTAAAGCTTGCGCCTTCTTTTCGAAAGTTGGGAAAGTTCCTTTGGGGAGGGTTAAAAATTCCAGTAGGGGTCTTCCTTGAACTTGGGAGGACAGATGTTCTAGGAACTTCAGTATCATGCTTTCCTCATGGTTGATGAGGATATACGGTAGATAATGGTGAATCAATACACCCTCATCAATCTCATTTCTTATTTCCGCCACGCGGATGCTGAGTTCTGAGAGGTCCTTCACAGCCCCCAGGTTAACTTCTTTAAAATCACTGAAGGCTGGTTGTTGGGAGAGAAGAGAAATAGGTTGATGGGAGAGAAGAGAAACATGTTTCTTTCCGGCAAATTTGGAGAGGAGGTGAGTGAGGAAGAGGAGGGATTCGTAGTGTCCTTCATCAAGGACAAGGATCATGGAGCCTTTGTCAAACGCAGATATAGCATCAAAGACCTCATGACCTACTTTAAAGATTTTAGTCACCTCTAGGTCCCTAGATTTCTGCCTGAACTCTTTTAGGTTCAGCATTCTTTTCAAGTTTTGGTTTAGGTGTGCTGACTTTTAAACGTATTTTTGTATAACAGTTATACACTTACAGAATCTAAGGGGAGATATCTGTTTTTATTTAATATATTTAATGTTATTTATATTATTTAAATTGATTTAGAAATATTTAAAGATAGCGACTTTTTACTCAGCGAATCCAGAAATAGTTAAAGGGGAGAAGGCTGAATTAGGCGATTAAGTTTATTTTCCAGATTGGGGATATAATACCTTTAACATGAACTCTAAGGCGTATAAGGCCGTCATCTTCGACATGGATGGGACGCTGATAAAGGAGCAATGCTGGGGAATCCTCCACGATCACTTCAAAATAGATTGGGAAAAAACACGGGAATACATCGAAGAATATGCTCAAGGCAGACTAAGTTTTGAGGAACTTGTAAGAAGGGAGATAAAGCTTTGGGAGAAGGACGGTAAGCTTCCCCATATCAGGGAGATAGATGAAGCCCTAAAGAGATACACCTTAACCAAGGACGCCAGAGAAGCCACAATCCAACTCCGCAAAGCAGGTTTAACCCTCGCCCTTGTATCCTACGGGTTGGACATATTAGCTCAGAGAGTGGGTAAAGAGTTAGGGATAGACTACGTCTACGCCAACACCCTCGAAACAGACTCCAACGGTTACATTACAGGAAACCAGTTTAACAGAGTTGAGCTTGGGAGGAAGAACAGAATAATCAGGAAGCTGGCCCAAGAGCTTGGAATACAGCCCTCAAAAATCGCGGTCGTAGGAGACACAAAATATGACCTAAGCATGTTTGAAGGAGCAGGCTTGAAGATAGCTTTCAACCCCAAAGACAAGGAACTGATAGAGGCTGCAGATGTGGTAGTCAAGTCAGACGGCTTAGGGCAGATCCTCAACTTTATCCTCTGAACAACTTTCCACGACGAGCCCCCTGAGCCGTTGCTTAAAGTAGGTAACCTTTCTTAGATTATTGAGCTTGGAGGCTGGCCTGTAATTCTAACTTGCTTCTTCTTCAGTTCCGGAGGCAGTGTTGTCTTAATCTGCGGCTGATGATTTATGAAGTAGACAGGTATGCCTTTGGCGTCATACTTGTCAGTCTTTGAAATCTTCACAGCTTGGATTCTTATGCTCAGCCGGGTCCCGTCTTTGAAGCGGTACACGTTCCAAGGCTCTTGAATAGCGGTGAACGTCATATCCTCCTTCGCTATTGATTCTTGAAGCTGCCGCGGGGTAAACGAGCCAGGTGTAGGGTTCCCCCTGTTCTTCGGATCAGGTATGGCAACTGTATTTACGGGGGATAGACTGAGTTCATACCCTATGTTATCTGGGTTATTAGGGTCAGAGCGGGCTTTACTGACTGTCGACAGGAATATCCTTAGCTTAATGATAGTTTCATCTTCAACACGATATATGCTCCAGCCCTCGTTCTCAACCTCGAAATCCTGAAAAGCGTAGCCATCTGGAATAACCTTCAAGGAATACCAAGCCTCTACAGGAATATTCGGTCACAGCATTTAAAGGCTAAGGCACTACACCACTCTAGGCAGGGTTTACAGAGCCATAGAGGGAGAGACATCTGTCAGTCAGGACTGCAAATTTTTATAAATGAGGGAGCATTCTTACGGGTTATCCAATGATCCATCTTCCTACTCTTGGGGAAGTCTTAGGTCTTCTTCCAAGTAGAAGGGGGCTGAACGATATGAGCATCGTAAAAACCATTCGAGTGAAAGGCGAACTGAAGATGGGACTCAGATCTCAAAGCTTCACAAAGGATGTTAGAGCTCTCAAAATAGAAGAAGCCCGAGAGATGGTTCTCAGTGAGATGGGAAGTAGAAATAAATTAAAGAGAAATCAAATAAAGATTTTGAGCGTAGAGGAGATTGATCCTCAAGAAGCACAAAACCCGACGATAAGAATTTTAGCCGGGGTCGGTGAAGACACAAATGAGTGAAAAACCTTCACAGAGAGAGATAGAAGAGAAACTCAGGGCACTTGTCACGGAGCTCAAACTTCTTGAGGGCACAGCCAATGAAATTCAGAGCCGACTAGGGGTTGCTAGTGCAGCCATCAGAGACTTCAGTATGGCATCAGCAACCATTCAGAGCCTAGAAGAGTTGAAGAAGGGCAATGAGATCCTTGTTCCAGTAGGCGGCGGCTCCTACATCAAAGCTAGGATAGAGGATACTGAAAAGGTTGTCACGGGCGTAGGTTCAGGGATAAGTGAGGAGAAGACCCGTGAGGGGGCAGCAGCCTTCATAGAGAAGAATACCTCTGAACTGCAGAAGGGTGGAGATCAACTTCAGAGGCAACTTGTACAGATCCTCCAGAGGATAGAAGTTCTTCGCGTTGAAATTCAGAAGATCACCACCCCCGAATAAACGTGAGTTTCTGATGCTTGAGAAACTTAGTAACGCTTTTAACACTCTTGTGGAGAAGGTTTCAACAGAGGGATTAAGTGATAAGAAACTTGACTCCCTATTTGAGGATTTCAAAATAGTTTTACTTGAGAACGATGTAGCTCTCACGGTCACGGATAAGATAGCTGAAGAACTTAAACGAGAGATAGTTGGAAGCCGGCTGGGGAGGCTTGAGGATAAGAAGAAATTGATCCGTGAAGCGTTACGCAGCACGCTTATCAAGATTCTCACAACTGAGAAGCAGGTTGACATCATTAAGATGGCTGAGGAGAAGCGAGTTCAACGGAAGCCGCTTATCATAGTCTTCGCTGGGGTAAATGGCACGGGTAAGACCACTACTATCAGTAAAGTGGTAAAGTTCATGATGGATCATAACCTCTCAGTGATACTTGCTTGCGCTGACACCTACCGGCCTGGGGCGATCGAGCAGCTGGAGATCCACGCCAAGAGACTTGGCGTCAAGATGATAAAACATGAGTATGGCTCCGATTCTGCCTCAGTGGCTTATGATGCCATTGCCCACGCTGAGGCGAGGGGTATAAACGTGGTTTTAGTAGATACGGCAGGAAGGATGCAGACCAACAGAAATCTTATGGAGGAGATGCGTAAGATAGTGAGAGTGGCACAACCCGACCTAATAATCTTCGTGGGCGACGCCTTGACTGGCAACGACGCTGTGATGCAAGCTCAGGAGTTCAATGCCTACATCCCGATAGATGCGTGCATCCTAACTAAGATGGATGCTGACGCCAAGGGCGGAGCAGCGATATCCATAACCTACACGACACAGAAGCCTATAATAGGCATCGGCGTTGGTCAAGATTACGGCGACCTCCAACCGTTCGATCCCCAAAGCTTCGTAGACCGCCTCGTTGGAAACATGGGGTGAAAGAAAGAATGGAGCTTAAAGGAAGAGACCTTTTAACCTTAACCGACTTCTCATCAGAGGAGATCTGGGAGTTCTTTAAAGAAGCCACAAGGCTTGAGAAGCTTGCTGGCAAGACCTTAGACATCCTCCAAGGCAAATCAATACTTATGTTCTTCCAGAGACCCTCAACCCGGACAAGGATCTCCTTCAATCTAGCCATAGCGCAGCTGGGAGGCCATCCTATTATGTTAGGAGTGGATGAGATGCAGCTCCGTCGAGGTGAGACACTTGCTGATACAGCTCGAACTCTCGAGCGGTACGTGGACGGAATCGTAGCTCGGGTGGTAAGCCATCAAGATGTAGAGGAGCTGGCTGAGCATACAGCCATACCGGTCATCAATGCTCTTTCTCCACAGTTCCATCCATGCCAAGCCCTCTCAGACCTTTACACAATCTACAAGAGAAAAGGGACGTTGAAAGATTTGAAGATGGCTTGGATCGGTGATGGAGACAATGTCTGCCACTCTCTGCTCATAGGATGCGCAAAGCTGGGTGTAGATATGAGTGTTGCCTCTCCCCCAAGCTTCGAGCCCAGCGCGGAGTTGGTGAAGCTCGCCAAGAAGGAGGGCAGCAATACAGGAGCTAAGATAAAAATAACTCATGAGCCGATGGTTGCCGCAAAGGATGCAGATATAATTTACACAGATACCTTCGTCTCAATGGGGAAAGAGGATGAAAATGAGAAACGCCGCCAAATCTTCTTACCCAAGTATCAGGTGACAGGTCAAACCTTTAAAAACGCAAATGACGGCTGCCTCTTCATGCATTGCCTACCCGCCCACAGAGGTGAAGAGGTTGCTGAGGAAATCATCGATGGCCCCAACTCCATCGTCTGGTTACAAGCTGAGAACAAACTTCACATCGGAAAAGCAATCCTTTCACTTCTCATCTGAAGGACAGAGGCATTGACCTTTCTCATCGCTGCCTCAATATGTGATGCAGCAGCCCTTAACATAGCAGGCAAGCTCATTGATAGATACGGTTTCGAGAAGACAGAACAATACCAAAATCCAGCGGTAGCTGAGGTTTACAGTAGAAATAACATTCTCCTTGCATACATCAAGGAAGATAGTATAAATGCCTCAGGGCTGGATAGAGCATTTGAAGTTGAGGGTATCGTATTCGCTTCTCGGCATAAGAGCAAGAGCAGCGAACCCACCCTAACAGTTCATGTTCCTGGAAATCCAACCGCCCAAGCCTCCCACGGAGGCAGACCCCAAGAGCTGGCATGGGCTTGGCCGCAGAGAATGAGAAATGCCTTGATAAAGCTGGAGGAAGCTGGGGGGAATCTCTCCCAAAGGTACAGGGTCTCCATGGAGGCAACTCATCACGGTCCAACTGAACTTAGAGTTCCAACCTGGTTCGTTGAGATAGGTAGCTCCGAGAGATACTGGAACGATGACGAGGCAGGGATGGCGGTTGCAGATGCTATCTGGGCGTCCTTAACCCAACCTTTGAAAGGGAAGAGTGCAGTAGGATTCGGCGGCGGCCACTATGCCCCTAAACACACGAAATATTGCATTAAAGGCGACCTAGCCATCGGCCATATCCTTCCAAAATATGTCTTCGGGGACCTGAAGCGGGAAGTTATAGCGCAGACATCTGCAAAGACCGTTGGAGGCTGCAGGGTTGCAGTAATAGATTGGAAAGGCATCCGCGGTGCTGAGAGGAGAACACTACTTCAAACGCTTGAAGAGCTTGGGGTCGAGGAGGTTGCTAGAATCTGAATATGTGGAAGAATGAAGCATCTTCAGAGCTGATTGGTTGCCCTTTCTCTTGACCGATTAAATTTTCTGCCTAAGGGTGTGATGTTTCTCTGGAGCTACCACAGGCATTCATATTAAACTTCTAAGCGATAAAAAAGCCTTAAATCAGCCGACCAGATGGTAATATAAAGGTTCAGAGAACATAGGCGAGAGAGCAGCAAGATGGATTTTAAGGCAAAGCTGAGTCCCTACTACAGGTTGCTGAGGCTTGCAACCAAACCAGGAAGAACTGAGTTCTGGCTTCTTCTACGGGTATGTGTGCTAGGTGTGGTAGTGGTTGGAGTGGTGGGGTTCGTCATAAGGTTTGTATTCGCCTTAGTAGGTCTGGTAGGGGGAGCCTAGGCTAAACAGGTTGTTGTGAGGTTAGGTTACCAATTAAACAAAAACTGTTGAACAGGCTTGTTCCATTGATCTCCTTTTTCCAATTGTCACTTCATTAATTCCTAAGCAGCTTGGTTTAGTCCCACAATAGCCCTATATACTTTGTAGAGTAGAAAATTTGGGATCTGCATGTCAGATAGAGCAGTGCTCGTAGTAGATATGTTGAACGATTTTGTTACAGGCAAATTGAAGTGCGATAGGGCGAAGAGGATCATACCGAACATCGAGAAGCTGGTGAAGAAGGCTAGAGAGAAAGATGTGCCTGTGATTTACGTCAACGATGCTCACCTCCCAAAAGTCGATAAAGAGTTCAAAGTGTGGGGGGTACACGCCGTTAAGGGAACGAAGGGCGCAGAGGTTATAGAGAGGTTAAAACCTCAAAAATCCGATTTCACCGTCGATAAGAGGACGTACAGCGGTTTCTCCGAGACAGGACTTGACAGCCTGCTTAGAGAACTTGATGTAGACACTGTTATCTTGGTTGGGATAAATACAGACTGCTGCATAAAGCATACTGCTGCTGACGCATTCTTCAGAGGATACAAAATAAAAGTGCCAGAGGATGCTGTTGAGGCTTTCAGCAACAGAGAACATAAGTTTGGGTTAGAGTATATGAAAAAGTTCTATAATGCCACTATAACAGACGCAAAGGAGAGCCTTAGGGGTATGAAGAGAAAGTCAGCTACCTCTTCTCGTACTCCTTAGATGCCTTCCCAAAGACGGTTAGGAAGTCATCTGCCTCAACGTTCACCGCCTTTGTTGCCTTAGCAATCGCTTGGAGCGGTGATACATTGCCCTTGGTCTTCACATAGAGAATAGCAACATCCGATAGGATATGTGGAACGGTATACCCTGCCATCGCCACATTCTTATCTGCTAACAGTTCACTCTGAAGCAGATTAAGAAGTGTGTGGCCCTCACCCTGGACCTCAACCTTCAATTCGTTTTTACTTTTCTTGATAAGGTTTACCTTCATTTAGGCTGCTCTCCGAGGCTTAGAATTCCTTTCCCGTAGTCCATGCTGGTCTTCCTTCTCTCCATGTTACCACATCTGTTACAGACAAGCTGCCTTCCGCTTGCAACTAGAGGGGCCCCGCAGTTAGAGCAATAGGCTTGAAGGACACCCAGTTCACTCTTGGCAGTCGTAAGCTGACATGGCGGGTTTTCATCACCGATAACCTCAGCGGATATTATGTCCCTCGGCTTGAAGGCGTCCTGAATCGATTTGGTAAAATATTTGCTGGCGTAGGAAACATGGAGAATCGTTGGGAATGCCTTCTTGAGATTAAATCGTCCAATCTTAAGTAACTTGATGTGGGCAACCTTACCTTTAACATACTCAACCTCGCCGACTACTAGGTGACCCTTCCTAGGCACAACCGGCACCTTTGTCTTCTGGAAGACTGTGATCTTCTTATTTTCTCTATCCACATGGGCATACCCCGTGATCTGGGAGTAGATTACTCCATCGTTGGTGTAGGTGCCTTTCCCGAGCATAAACTCCTCTATCACTCCAAGCTGGTCTCCCGGCATTACGAACTGTCCCGATCTTTGAAGATATGACAAACAATCATCTTCTCTTTATTACTCTATATATGTCAACTTTTACTTTATACACGGGTTTTCTGTGAAACTCGAATTGATGCGGTATCTCCAACACTGATTCAACTATATCGGTTATCTTTCCTCCAGCCCTATCTATAACACTGCCTATAAAGCTTCGGCTTCCAGAGGTATTTTTATGGATACTGTAAACTACATTCGCAAGGGATAAGGCTTTCCTGAGAAATCTGATGTCAGCTCCATGCCTCCTAACCCCAAAGGGGGGATTCTCCAAAGCGGTGTCGAAGTGTCCCACCAGATCTTCAACCTCACCTACGATCCACTCAACATTCAACCCGAATTTCTTTGCGTTCCGCCTCGCCTCTAGGATGGCGGTGTCATCAATATCGATGCCTACCACACCTTCCGCGCCAAGGTAGGCGGCTCCTATGGCTAACCTGCCAGTTCCACAGCCTAGGTCACAGACCGTTTTGTCTAGGATGTCTCCAAAGGTGTAAGCAGCTGTGTAGAGCAGTGTAGAAGCGATATGGGGAGGCGTGGTATATTGTTCCATGAACAGTTTGGGTTCAGGATGGGGCCCTATCTTGGATATAAGCTTCTCTAACTCTCTCTTCTTACCTATCATCTCCAATGACACCGCTACATTTCTAGGAGCCTCTGCGCCTCCGCTAAGGTGAGAATGGGTTTCCTGTAGTTCATGCTATCATCTACTCCTACCCGAGGGCAGGCTGTGTTGATGAAGGCATCGATTGTGAGAAAGTTATCTAATGCCTCGGGGGTTATTTCTCTAAGGCAGAGCAACGTAACTGACCTCTCCCGCTTCTCAAGCTTCCTCTTGAGTTCTTCAGCCATCTGCATATTTGTCTGCCCTGTCTTCAGGCCAACTATTATCCCCAACTTCTTAGCTCCAGCAGCTTTAGCTATGGTTGCTTGCCTCCGCCTGCGGAGCTGCCGCCCCAAGTCATTCATGTTGGTCGCACTGTTTAGGTAGGGGTCAGCAGCAACTACAGGCTTGCCTGTAACCAGCGTTACTCCTAAGGGGTGGAATACGCCGCCTCCAATGTATAGGTAAGCGTCCACATCTCCGCGTATCCTCTCCGCTGTTGTGTAGTCGCAGCCGAGGATCTGGCCGTCGTGTCGAAGGTGGCCTCTGGCCTTACCTAACTTGACTCTAAAACCTCTGCTGGTAAGCATTTTACTTACCTCGCTTAGGTGGTGGATATGTT
>DAOVDL010000147.1 GCA_030669485.1 Candidatus Bathyarchaeota archaeon | reverse complement strand
AAAGTATAAAAAGCAAGAGTAAGTGGATGAACGAAAAGAAACTTAAAGCGGCGTATACAATTGGCAAGAGGGCTGCTATTAGTATCATACATCCCGCAACAATGCTTCCTCTCTTTTTTCCATACTTAACGGCAAAAGTGTGAATTTCCATCTTACAGTCTGCTTCATAGTCCCCAACAGCTTGGATTATGTGACCCCCTGAGTGGATTAACATTAGGGGTATTGCAACCAACATAATCGTTGAAACATTACCGCTCAGTTGGTGAGATACCCCCAAACCCATGCAGAAAGGGAGCAGTCCAGCACCTAAGCCTGAAACGATGAAGTCTACACCGGGCACAGCCTTAAGTCTGAAAGGTGGAGCTGAATAGGCAGTCCATAATCCAAGATAGATAAGAAACAACAGAAAAAGATAGAGGTCGATCGTAAATACTAGAGTTAAACCTAAGGTGATCAATGAGAAAGAGAAGATCAACGCTCTCTGCGGCGTTATTCTTCCAGATGCAATGGGTAAATCTGCCTTAACCATGTTCTCTTGATCTACATTACGGTCGAAGTACTGATTCAAAATAAAGATGCAGGCTGTGATAAGTAGGAAAGCTATAAACGTTATGACAGCGTGTTCAAGACGCGGGAACTCAAGAATAATAACCCCCAAACCAAAACAGAATAACCATCCAAACCAACTGCCAACTCTGCAAGCCCTAAGATACTGAAACATCCCAACTCTCCCTTATATCATATTTTAAATAATTTAAAAGATTACATAGCGCCACCAATATGACACTTTCGTAGGCTGAATAAAATACTCTCCGGAATCCTGTGGACAGAGGGATAATCCTGACAGCTCTGTCAATGGAGGAGCTTGCATACAAAAACTTATCTCTGTATTTTTCGGCATTCTGGACAGATGAGGGAGCCCTCAACCATGGGTGCTCCACAGAACTTGCAGCGTGTTTTTAGGGTCTTAAATATTTTTTCCAGCTCTTTCCATGCCGCTCTCATATCTGATGTTTTGCCCTCGAATTTCATTTCGTATTTCTCTTTGGTCTTGATAGTAATGATTCCGGTTTTAGATATTCTCCCTCGTTCACCATAACTGACAACACCAATGTCTTTGAATCTTTCAGCTACCATTTTATCTTTTTTGGAGAACAGCCCATACTGTTTGAAGGCTATGACTCTCTGGTCTGTGAGATATAACTCAAACATCTCATTTAGATACCTGATTTTTGAGCAGCTCTTATACTTTACAGCCTCTTTTGGAAAAAGAAAATCTTCCAGCACCATTCAGGTTCACCTCAACATTTCCAGTCTATACTGATTTTATCCGGTTGCATACACACTTTCAACAGGCTTACGATAACGATTATGAGAAAGAGCGGTGAAAAGACAAAGTAGAAGCATAAGAACTCGAGGAGGTTGAAGGTGTACTTCAATTTCCTCGCCAAAAGGCCGTAGAGTATCGAGAGCACTCCAAAGCTGGCGGCGGAGGCCGTTACATTCTTTACGACCGTCATGCCGATGAAGGCGAATAGTATTGGGGGTAGCAGGATGCCGACTTGGGTCGCTGCGAAAAGCAGGGGCACCATCAGAAGCTTACAGTATAAGGGTTCGGGAACTAGGAGGTTGATGACCAAGAGGATTAGGGAGGGGCAGATGAGAAAAATCGCGGGCAAGAGAAATCTCGGAGAATGTACCACTATTCTCAGTAGGTCTTTATAGTATTCTCTGATCCACAGCGCGGTGCCTATTCCCCACCGCTTTCTCTGCCTGTACCACTCCCTTAAGCCAGATGGTGCCTTGGTGGCGACCTCAATCTTCTCGGTATGCTTGAAACTACAATTGCTGAGATAGGAGCGGGTGCCTAGATCCATGTCGTCCGCCACGACCCTGCGGAATCCGCCTAACCGTTCAAAGGTCTCCCTCCTAATTGCGAAGGCGGCGCCGTTAAATCCCAGAGACCGCCTCAAGTATTTAGAGTAGAGCCAAATAACGATGTTCGATCAAAGGTAATCGTAGTGGGCGATTCGGGCGGTAAACGAGTCTCTAATCACCCTCTTCTTTATATCTAAAATGTCGGCCTCCTGTATCTCATCGGCGACTTTCTCTAAGAAACTTTGGCCGTCCTCAACCAGCTTGACATCGCTGTCGAGGAAAAGAAGTATTCCCCCTGAAGAACGCTCAACAGCCTTGTTTAGTGCATTCACCTTTCCCATTCTATGCCCATTGAGTATAAAACTGACCTCTTCCTTCATTCTTTTAACTATGTCTAGGCTTCTTTCAGTCGGGTCGTCTATAATTACAAAGATTTCCTTAGGCTGATAGAGATCCGTAAGCAGATCTCTTAGCAACGGTTCAAGCAAATCCGATTCGCGGTAAACCGGTATAAAGATGCTTACAGTAGAATTCATTGAGCACACCAATAACGGGGACAGCCGACGTTTTGGATGACTATAATGAATAGGGGGAAAGAAATTTTATTACGTTGACTCTGACTCAAGCCTCTTCAACTCAGCTTTTAGGAAAGACTTGTATTTTGGTTGAAGCCTCTTCGCGGTTCTGACGATAGCTCCATGGTGCCCTCTTGCAGTTGCGTGGCCAAGGCAGTTATCCTGTCCAAAGCATCCTCTACCAGCAATTTCCCTGTTAAGCCCAGCCTCATCACGGTGCTTAGTTGCCTGTCAATCTCGTCCTGCACTTTTCCATACTGGGTTAGCGCCTCCTCGCCCTTCGGGGTTATTCGGTGCTTGCCGTCTTCTGTTTCCTCGATCAAACCGGTTGCCAACAGTCGACCCAGAAGCGGATAGATCAGATCTGCTGAGGGTCTCCATCCTCCGTCAGTACGCTTCTCCGCCTCGTCCATTACCATCTTCCCGGTCATGGGCCCCTTCCTCTTGAGCAAGTGAAGTACGTAAAACCGCGAAAAGCCTCTGGGGATAGTTGCACGTGTTTTTGGGCTTGACATCTCACTCGCTTCATATCTCTAGCGATATTTAAACTTGGCTCCTCCCCTTAAACCATGCGATCACCATATTAATTTGAGGCCTCACAGTAAACCTCCTCCACCTTCTTGGCAATAATACTCCAATCATATCTTGATTGAACTGCCTTTCGCGTCCTCAAATGTTCCTACACCACTGCCCAAATCTTGCAGGGTAATTATTCT
>DAOVDL010000127.1 GCA_030669485.1 Candidatus Bathyarchaeota archaeon | reverse complement strand
CTGAGTTTGTTGTTATCTTTGTGGCTGATAAACAGAGGGAGAGGCGTATCATCTCCTTTTTCTATATTCATCCTGGCAGTTCTAATAGCCTCAGCTTACGGTGTAACAGATGAATTGCATCAAGCCTTTGTTCCCACCCGGTTTTGCGACGTTTGGGATGTGGCAAGTAATTTCTTTGGAAGCATCCTAGTAGCGCCCATAGTAGTTAAGTTCCACATGTCAAAAAATAAGCCGGATGATGAGGGAAATAGAGAGTCAATTCGCGTCTATGTTCCACATGGTGTGTACTGAAGTTGTAGAGGGATGTGTACGCTTTTTTAAGGTAGCCACGAAATCATCTATAGGGCAAGATTGAATATAGGAGACGTTATGAGTTGTCGATTCCTGTCTTCAAGATAGAGTCTGAGACCCTTGCAGAGGCATGGGAGAAGGCTGTGCTCAAGGTGTGGCGTCAAGGGGTTAAGAAGCTAACCCAATACGTTCTAACAGGGGGGAGGAAACCTGCCTACCAGAAGAGCCGAGCTGCCACCGCTCTGATAGTGGTGAGTAAGCCTCTGAAGGAACCTAGGATTCATGCAGGGGACACCATTGGGCAGCAGTCTATAAGAAGCGGCTACATTGATGAAATCCTTGACGGTACTAAGGATTTTTACGTGGAAAAGGGAAAGTGGGATTACACCTACCATGAGCGCCTTGTGAAGTATAACGTTCCATCATTACCCCCACTAGATCAGCTAACTCAGATGGTGGAAGCGTTGAAGAGGGGACAGCTCTTCTCTAGGCGGCTTCAAGCTGTCACATGGCAGGCTTGGAAAGATCCAGACTTAGAGAGCCCTCCCTGTTTTCAGAGGATCTGGGTCACAGTTCCCACCGAGGATTTGAAGCCCAAACGCGGGGCATCTTATAAGATTAACTTTCAGACCTGTTGGCGTTCTAGAGATCTCTTCGACGCATGGGGTGCCAATGTCAACGCCATGGTTGAACTTTGTAGGAGGAAAATAGTTGAACCTCTAAACGAGAAGTTTGAAAGATCAGGCGTTAAGTTTGAGGTTGGACAATACGTAGACTTCTCCAATGACCTTCATATCTACGAGAAAGACTTCAAACAGGTCAGAGAATTTAGAGCTATCCTGAAGAAGAAGTTAGCTTCAGGCAAAAGACCTAGGGACGTACGGAGGGGCCCTGATATTCAGACACTGATCAACTTGGGGAAAACATGAGAAGCGGTTAGGCTGAACCAGTTTCAGCTGGAGGATTCAAACTCAACTCTAAGGGTAATATTTTGGATATTTTTGGCCAGTTCTTTCAGAACCTCAACGTTCGCTGGCAACCGTCTTACATCCCGCCTAGGGAGAATAGCCTTGGTCTCTGTGGATCCATCTGGCAACCAGAGGGTGTTTATAGCTAGAACGGACGCTGGGGCGAAGAGATTCTCCAAGAAATTCCTAGTTCCCTCATTGTACCCCATGATCCTGACCTTTCTCTTCCGGGTCTTCTCCGCGATCTCTCGGAGAATTTTACCTCCATAATTCTGGAGCGAGGGAACATCCCTCTTATCTATAAAGATTATGAGCGAGTTGCCGGACTCGATAGATTTATGGAAGTGAATCTTCTGGAGGGCTGGATAGGAACCTTCCATCTCAAGCAATGTCTTAGCTACCTTCAGGTCTAACTCTGAGACCTCTCCAGACTTTACTTTCTCTTCACAGCGTGGGCATAGTATGCCGCTCTTCAGATCTACTGCGCATATCTTAGTGAACACTACTTGAACGTTGACCCCCACACTTGGACTATTAACTTGAGAGAGGATTACTGTAACTTATAAGTAGAATGGTTGAAGCCCTTCCAAAGGGGAGGATGAGTGAGGGATGAAGGATTAAATGCGCTCTAGCATTTGAGCGCCATTTAGATCTCTAGAGTCTGAAAGTCCTTGGCTATAATAATCTTGCCATTGAACTCTTCAGAAGCCTGTTGCAGAAATTTATTCTCATAGTTCACGTTGTGAGGAAATATGTGGAAGAGAACTAAGGTGCCCACCTGAGCCTTTTCAGCTATCTTAGCAGCTTCGCCTGCAGTGGAGTGATTCATCAGGGTTGCAATGTCACCCTGTTCATCCAAGAACATGGAGTCATGAACCATCACGTCGCAGTTGGAGGCAAATTTGGCTAGAGGTTCATGGTATGCTGTATCCCCAGTATAGCAGAAGCTCTTTCCATCTCTCTCAATCCTGTATGCGAGGTTTGTGGGTTTATGCAATGTGGTGCAAGTTCGGATGCCATCGAAGTTTGCCTCTCCTGACAGTGACCTGAAGTTCAAATTAAAGATACTGATATCCTCTGGCGTACTCATCAAATTCAGAAGACCTTTGGTGAGTTCTTCGATGCCTTTGTAGCCCGTTATTTCCAAGGGATCCTTTCTTTCACCTAGCTCCATCGCCCATAGGAGGGAGGGAAGGTCACCTATATGGTCGACATGGCGGTGGGTTATCAGAAGTTTTTTAATTCCATTCAGGTCGACATCAAGCTGTCTGAGGTTCTTAAGAGCACCACTGCCGCAATCGAGGAGGAGATCTTGGTCAATAAGGATACATGGACAGCTACGTTCCTTTGTTACAACAGGTCCACCTGAACCGACGAAAGTTGCTCGCAATGATTGCACCTTGTATTTTCCACTAAACTCTCCTGAGCTTTTTATATAAACTTTCTAAGTTGAGAAAGAGTAATGAAGTTTGCAGTGCAGTTCTAGGGTTACATTTATTTGATCACAGATATCTCGATGGTACTCACGTTGGAGGGAGTGCTGCTCTCGGATGTTAGCTGTTGTGTTCCGATCTTTATGTCCTTGATCTTCAAGTTCTGCATGTAGCGTTGGCGAATTATCTCAGCTACATCTACTGCTCGGGGTATTGCCCTGCCTCTTGCTTTAATGCATATTTCGTTTTCTCCTCCTTGGAGGAGTGTTAAAGCCGCTAGTACATAGTTCATTGTAGGTTTCTTTCCGATCAAGATGCTGTTTGTTTGCGACATTTCTAGATTTGCCTCTGATTGTTTACCAATATGGCTTTCAACCTTTTTTTGGGGTATACATTTTTCGCAGGTTTGTATATAATGGTTTGGACGCGGAATTCTTCCAAGGCAACGTCCCGATGGGAGGAAATGCTTAAAGGGCAATGTTGATAGATTATGCTACACACCCAGACAGGTGAGAGGACTTCAGATGCCCATAACAGATTTCGCAAAGAGGACGCTGGCGCAGAAGCACCGCCTCTATTATAAGCTGTGCCGTAAGTGTGGAATTAAGAACGCGGCTTCAGCTTGGAAGTGTCGAAGGTGCAGGAGCACAAACTTAAGGTGGAAGAAAAGGGAACTGGGCACAAAGCGGTAGGGTATTCTACTTAAATTTGGGAACCGGTTTTCAGCTTGGTTGGGTCTTCCTGCTGGATTTCATTAAGATTTAATCTTCTCAGCCATCTTTACGCCAAGCTCGAAGGCGCTGCTTAATTCATCCTCCGTTGGTCTATATTTGATTTGTA
>DAOVDL010000049.1 GCA_030669485.1 Candidatus Bathyarchaeota archaeon | reverse complement strand
GAATGTCCGCGATCTTTATGCCATGCATTTCACCGAGAGTTCCACCCAATGATGTGAAATCTTGGGAGTAGACATATACCCTCCTCCCGTTTATTTTACCGAAGCCAGTGACCACGCCATCTGCGGGGATCACTCTTTTATCCATTCCTAACTCGGTTCCCCGATGTTGGACTAGGGCACCTATCTCAACGAAGCTCCCTTTGTCTAGTAGTAGGTCAATTCTTTCTCTGGCTGTAAGTTTGCCTAGTTTACGTTGCCTCTCTAGGCCTCTTTCTCCTCCCATTTCTAGGATTTTCGCTTTGCGTTCTTTGAGCTCGTTAAGTAATCTCTGTTTTTCTTCCTTTTCGCCACTCATATTAAACAGCCTCGTATTGAGAATATGCATGCTGTTCATAAAACTTTTGGGCGAGGGGGTTCTCCCCATTTCTTAATATATATTATCCTTATTGTTAGAATATTCAAGTAATGTTTTTCATTTAATGCATAAGGCTTATGAAGGCATTCACCCTAAAATAATCCAGATAAATATCATATATATCGGAAAGGGTTTATTTCTCCAAATGTAAAAAAATGAAAGGTGGTAATGTGTTGTCTCTTAAATATAAAGGCTATGCTGGCAAGTTCCTTCAGGTAGATCTGACCAATAAGAAAACTAGCAACATGGAGCTGACCGACGACTTTGTGAGAAAATATTTGGGTGGAAACGGTTTCGCCGCTAGGCTCCTCTACGACCAACTCAGTCCTGATGTAGATCCGCTCAGTCCAAGCAATATGATAGCATTCATGACAGGTCCCCTTGTAGGTACAGGGGTTTCATTGTCAGGGAAGTTCTATGTGGCTTCCAAGTCACCTATGACTAACGCATACTTCGACGGCGTCTCTGGTGGAGGCTTTGGAGAGCAGCTGAAGTACGCTGGCTTCGACGGCATTACCATTACAGGCAGATCTGAGAACCCTGTATACCTTTTCATAAATGATGGTGCAGTAGAATTCAAGGACGCATCACCTCTATGGGGTAAGGAGACTACTGAAACTCAGGAAGCTATCAAGAATGAGTTGGGTGACCCGAAGATTCAAGTAGTTTGCATTGGCCCCGCAGGGGAAAAGTTGGTCAAGATGGCCTGCATCCAAAATGGAACCAGAAGCGTTGGCAGAGGCGGCTCTGGAGCGGTTATGGGATCCAAGAATCTTAAAGCTATTGCTGTTAAGGGTAGCGGCAGCGTAGATGTGGCTGACAAACCAAAGTTTTCGGAGTGGACTAGAAACTTCACCAAGGAGCTTCTCACCAGTGCACCCTACGCTGGTCTACGTACAGCCGGTACCACAGGCCTAGTAGATATAAACTCTAAGCAGGGCACCTTTGGAACCCGCAACTGGCAAGAGGAGTACATAGATGGGTGGGAGAACATAGGCAGCGCAAACATGACTAAAGGTTCTACTAGTCAATATGTCAAATTCGTTAAAAATTCAGGTTGCCCAAGATGTCCCCTTGCCTGCGGAAAGGTTGTTGAGGTAACTACTGGCCCCTACACGGGTTCCGCTGTTGACCCTGAGTACGAAACCTTATACGCCCTCGGCTCCTGCTGCGGCAATACACGGTTAGACGTTATAATTGAGGCAAACAGGCTATGTGATGAACTTGGAATTGACACTGTATCGGCAGGAGTTACGATAGCCTTCGCCATGGAGTGCTACGAGCGGGGTCTGATAACGAAGAATGATACCGACGGAATTGAGTTGAAGTTCGGTAACTTCGAGGCTATTGTTGAGCTGACTAAGAAGATCGCCGCGAAAGAAGGATTCGGCAAAATATTATCTGACGGTTCAAGGAAAGCTGCAGAACAAATCGGCGGCGAAGCTGTCAAATATTCTATGCAGGCAAAGGGCTTAGAATTTCCAGGTCACTCTCCAAGAGGGTTGAAGAGTATGTCTCTAGCCTACGCGACTGGCACTAGGGGTGGAAGTCACCACGACTCTAGGCCAAGTGCGGAGTATGGTGCATTAGACCGCCGCACTGTTGAGGGCAAGGCCAAACATGTCTATAACTGCCAACATATGTGTGCGGTCGGTGACTCTATGGTGATCTGTCGTTTCGCTGAGAAAGCGTTTGGGTTTCTCCTTACAGACAAATATGTAGAACTGATAAATATTGTTACAGGCTTCAACCTTGACTTGGCGGAACTTAGCACCATAGGTGAGCGCATATTCAACCTTGAGAGAGCCTTCAATGTCCGCTGTGGCCTCAAAGCCAAAGATGATGACCTTCCTGACCGCATCAAGAATGAGCCTATACCTGAAGGCCCCTCAAAGGGTATGAAGGCTGAACCTGACTTCACCAACATGAAGAATGAGTTCTATGAACTCAGAGGATGGGACAAGGAGACCGGCATACCTAAGAAGGAGAAACTCGCTGCACTGGGACTGGATGACGTAGCAAAAGACCTAGAAGGCCTCCAATAGGCCTCACATTTTTTATTTTTTTCTCCGGCTGTCTGAATAAAATACGATTTTTAATACTGCATTACCTACCTTGATTTTTCAAGGAAGGCGAACAAACAACTAATACAACAACTTTGTGGTATGTCCTTCAAATAAAAAAGGAAAAAAATGTGGGGGGTGTTTCTTGGTGTTTAACGACCAACTTTTGCTTCGCGGATAGGCTTCGTCCAGAGTTCAGGAATAGGCTTTATGCCTAAATTATCGAAGACTCCTATGACTTCCCATGGGTAGGTGACGGTAGTCACTCCAGCTGATTTGAGTGCTTCAACCTTCGACTTTATGTCGCCTTTCCCAGCCTCTATGATAGCTCCAGCATGGCCCATACGTTTACCAGGCGGGGCAGATCGTCCGTACATGTAGACTACGAAAGGCTTCTTCAGCTCTCCACTTTTCACCATTTCTGCAGCCTTCATCTCAGCGTCGCCGCCTATCTCGCTGATGACTAGAGTTGCCTCAGTTTGCGGATCCTCCTCGAACATCTTTAGGCATTCATCTACAGTTACCCCCTTGACGAGGTCACCGCCAAGGCCTACGAAGGTGCTTTCACCCCAGCCTCGCAGTGAAATAAGCCTCGAGAGGTACCACTGTATGCTTCCGGTGCATGACATCACTCCTATCTTGCCCGGTCCGTGGAAGCAGGATTGGGCGGTGGCTCCGAGTTCACATATTCCCGGGGATATTACTCCCGGTGTGTTGGGTCCAACTATGACTGCGTTTTTCTTCTTTGCGTAGGCCACCATCTCCATCGTGTCTTGGAATGGGACACCTTCTGCAATAGCTACTATGGCACCTATATCTGCATCCAAGGCTTCCATGGTTGCATCCTTGACTAGGGGAGCAGGGACCATCTGGACACATGTATTGATCTCTGGGTGAGCAGCTTTTGCCTCCTCGACGCTGTCGTAGACGGGGACGCCTACGACCTTTTGGCCGCCCTTACCCGGGGTCACACCAGCTGCTATCTTGGTTCCGTACCCTATCATCCTCTCCGCTCTGAATGCGCCTTCCTTTCCAGTTATGCCCTGAACTAGGACTACGGTTTTTTCTGTTGCTATAATTGCCATTCTTACTTCACCTCTCACTCATACTTAGCTAGAGCCTTCCACTCAGGCTCCGGCCTCTTGGCTAGAGACTCCCTAATCAGCCTCCGTGTGGTCTCCTCCCACTCTGGATGGGGCTTAATCCAATCAGGGGGATTCCTATTATATTCGTGGCCACTCCACTCGCAACACTTCTTTACGGGAGCTTCTATGACGTCGACTCCACCTTTCACAGCTGATTCATCCTCTGTGCCGTTAACGCTGTGGGAACTCCACGCTATAGTGTACCCTGCCTTTCTGAATTCTGGGGATTCTCTCTTCATTATTTCTATGGCTCCTTTCTCCCCGATCCCTGAGACTTGGAGGAAGACCGGAATTTTGGGTTTTATCTCCTTTATCGCTTTGCATACACTTTCGGCTAGAATATCTGCGCGGGTGACACCACCGTAGGAATGGAAGAGAACTGCCTTTAGATTGGGCAGCTGTAACACCAGTTTCAATGCGTCTCCAGCCAAACCGTAGAAGCGTGCTCCGACGTCTAGGAAGCATGCCATAGTGCCCATCTTTGTAGCTTCATTTATGTAGTCCGCTACTGTCATGCCCAAGCCAGCTCCATTGGCTACACAGGCTATGTCTCCATCTGGGTTGAGTTCAACGTATCCGAACCCTCTCTCAGCGGCGAAAATTTCTCTATCGTTCTTAAGCTTACTTGCTTCGGGAACAATGTCTTTATGCCGAAACATTGCGTCATCATTAATCATTAGACGCGAGTCGGCCGCAATTATTCTTCCGTCGCCTGTGACGACTAAGGGGTTTATCTCCGTGAAGTCAGCGTCATATTTGCGGTAAACGTTCCAGTAGAGCCTGTAGAGAAAGCGGGTTACGCCTCGTGAGAATTCGGCTGGAATGCCTCCCTTCTTAACCAAGTTCCTCGCTTGGTACACTTGAAGTCCTCTAAGGATGTCGACATTGTCTCTTGCCATCTTCTCCGGGTACTTCCTAGCGATCTCCTCGACATCCATACCTCCTTGTGAACTTACTATGAGTGCTGGTGCCTTTGCAGATCGGTCGTTAACTGCGCCAAGGTAGAACTCTTGCTTTATGTCTAGTTTCTCCTCAACCAGTACATGCTTCACTGTGAAGTCCCGGAAAGGTTTACCGAGGAACTCTGCGGCCAACTTCTCAGCCTCTTCAGGGGTGTCTGCGAACTTGATGCCGCCTGCTTTGCCTCTCTTCCCTGTGGGTGTCTGAACCTTGATTACAACTGGCTTACCTACCATCTCAGCGGTTTCTCTAGCCTCTTTTGGTGTAGTGACTGCCTTCCCTTTTGGAACGGTTATTCCTTCTTTCTCGAAAACTCTTTTTCCTTCAAATTCAAACAGTGTTGGCATAATCTCAACCTCGTTAAGCATCAAAACAAGATTTTTTATGCGATTTAAGCATTGAGGTTAAGCAATTCTACATTTCACGTTCCTACAGATTGTATAATAAACTATGTACATTATATACATCTCCTAACACGAGGAAAACTTATTTATGTTCTATCTGAAGGTGTGTAACTATCAACTGTTTGGTAATGTCATTTGGCAGAAGAAAAATCTACATCAACACAATCAGCATTAGAGCACTCCCAATCATTCCACACTTCAAGCCCAGAAGAAGCCCTACAGACTCTGAATAGTTCATCCAACGGGCTTAGTGTAGAGGAGGCTGAACGTCGAGTAGAGGAGTATGGTCCAAATG
>DAOVDL010000066.1 GCA_030669485.1 Candidatus Bathyarchaeota archaeon | reverse complement strand
CCGATTGGAAGGCGTGGGTGAGGTTCTCTTCAACCTTGGCGATGTTGAACTCTTCCATTGAGAGTTGCGTTATGTAAGGTTGGTAGTATGTTCCCTCCAGCCTCCTCAAGGCAGCCTGAATGTTCTCTGCCGACAAGAGTGCATTATAATCACTCTTAACGAGCATGAAGGATTTTCTCCCCCTAACCCGGGCATTGACAAACCCGTACTGGTAGGACGATATCAACATTTCTTCTTCACCTTGGCGAAATTCATGATTCTATCTGATTGTCGAATGAGAAGGAAGGTTACTGCCCCGAAGGCTGCGAAAGTCACTATCACAGCTGTGAGGAATATGATGGTTGTGGGCAAACCCATGCTAAGTGTGACGTAGAAACTTGAGATTAGGGCTGAGATTACGAAGGCCGGCAATATCAGCCCAGCGAGGAGAATCCTGTTCATCGAGTACCCCTCGATATGCGGCACTCTTGCCATAGTAAACACTAAGCGGGTCCACCTCGCTGTCTTAAGTTGTGAATTTCCTCTGGATCTGGAAAGCCTCATAGGGTATGCCATCACCTTGGTAATATTTTCCGAACCATTCGACCCAGTGAAGCCTAAGAGTGTGGGCGAATGTAATTATCCCCTCTAATGCTATTATCATCAATAACGTGACTATAATGAAGATTGGCCAGAAGATGATACCGCTCCCCATAATGGCTATGGTGCTAAAGACTGTGTGAGCTATGGCAAGAGCCATTATTCGCCCGTAGGAGAGGGTGTTGGAGATGGACTCTATGACCTTGGTTAGAGTCTCTGATACGCTGTCCATGCTGTTTTCTGTGATGCGGTGGAGGGCAAACATCCCTGCGAAGGGAACGATGAAGAATGATACTAAAAGTTCAGGTTTACTCATAATATCCATTACTGGCATACCCCACCAGAGAACTGAGAGTAGGAGGTAGCTTAGGCTGAAGTAAAACCAGAGCCATGAGATGGGAATTAAAGCTCTCTTGTACTCCTTCATCCGCAATTTGTTTATAGTGTCGAGGATTATGCCGAATGATATTTGTATAACACCCACTGTCAGAGATAGTTTGAAGAGGAAGAGGAGGCCTCCATGTTTTGCGTCAAGGGGGTTGAACCATACATAATGCTCCAAGGTTTCGGCTATGGCCGTGCCGTAGAAAAGATTGTTGGGATGCTCCAGTGGTCCAAAGAACTCGCCGTATAGGACACCAAAGACCATGGCTGTGATGCCGCAAAAAATTATCATTATTCTGCCTTGCAGTATGGGATCCCATAGATCTCCTGAGAGCTTGAATTTCTCGAAGATCCTGTTGAGGAAGATTGCTCCTATGAAGATAAAGAGGCCGTGACCTAGATCCCCAAACATCATGCCGAAGAGTATGGGGAAAGTGATGAACATTATCATAGTTGGGTCGATCTCATGGTAGTTGGGAAGACCATACGCTCTGGTAAGCTTCACAGACCACTCAGCTAACTTCGGATGTCTCATTGAAGTTGGGGCTCTGTCCCCAGTCTCCTCCTCGCTGGAGACATTGACTTCCGCACTGGGGGACGCGGTTCTAATAGCTTTAATCATCCTCTCAACATCAATCTCTCCTAGCCAGACCTCAAAGACCGTGGTTTTATCAGTCTGCCTGAATCTTCTCTTCAGATCCTCGATCTTCAGCTCTATATCCACCACCTCTCTGTGAATGTGGATGGCCGCTGCACCTTTGGCCTTCTCTTCAACCATCTTCTTTAGTTTCACTGGTTCCTTTGCCAGTTCTTCTATCCTATGCCCTAGATAGAGAACGTTGAGGGCATGTCTCACGGTTTCAAACGTCTTGAGCTTAGCCTTGGTAAGAATTCGGTCGGCGTTATCTAAGAGATTTTTTATTTCAGAGGGGGCGCCTTCTTTCATCCCTTCTATGAGGCTTCGCACAAAGTCCAAGGCCAGATATCTCTCGGCGTTCTCAAGGATCTCGTAGCCCCTTCCCATCTCGTAGGCATTGGCGGATATCTCATTTATTACCTCTCCAACCTCTGGAGAGCCAAGATTTAAGGCTTCAAGCCTCCCTAACACCATCTCAGCCTTCTTGATGCTCTTAGGGAAGAGCTCCCCAATCAAAACAATTATTTCGCTACTCAGACTACTTTGAAGCTTCTCCAACTCGCCCTTAAGGTTGGCTGCCTCAACTTTCATCGACTTCAAACTCTCAAGGGCATCGAGTTTCTTCTCAACGACCGCCATAACCTCGTTGATGACAGCCTCAATTTTCTCCGCTTTATCCGCCGTTACAGGTACAGTTTCTCTGAGTTGCCTGTGAACTGCCAAAGTCTCTTTGATGCTTCCCTGTATTCTTACAAGTTCCTTCTCATCGTTTGGCACATTTTCGTGAGAGGAGCTTAACTTTCCAGCTATCTCAACTAGAGATAATGTCTTTTGAGTGTTGAGAAGCTTGATGTGAAGCTGCCTTATCATTTCTCTCTTGGCGAAAGCTTCCATACCAAGTTTAGGAATGTGGGATGTATCTATCCCGTAATCGGCTAGAAGTCTTTTCGTTCCTTCATATGCCTCATAAAACTGGTGGACCTCGTGTTCAGAAGAGGATCTTTCCTCCTCAACCCCCTTCATCAGATTGTCGACTTCCGCTATCTCAGATTCCAGTCCAGACAGGTAACCATCGATCTGAGTTAGAACTTGAGCTGTCTCTCCCTCAACTGCCATTGGCTCAGGGTAGGGTATCTCCCCCATTTTCCTCATGGTGTTGTCGATTCTGTTTGAGAGTTGATGGAGGAAATTCTCCCTCTCGGAGGGATTAATCTCCTCTGTTATACCCTTGTACTTTCTTTCCTTCGTCGCTGTGATATTTATAAAATGCGCAATGTCAAGCCTGCTTATACCCCTTATGACATCATCTATCTGAGCTGTCGGGGCGACTACTTCTAACCTGTTCATCCGCGTCGGTTGCAGCAATATGCATTCCGCCTGAAGAGTTCTTCAAGATCGATTATAAGATGTTCGGTTATAGAACTTGTACGCTTGGAACAAGTTTAACCGATCAGCAACCTCTAGTTTCAGTATTATCTGTATTGCCTACCAAACTCATTTTTTCAAAGCATTATTGTGGATCTGGCTATATGGATATTTTTTTTATATATACATTCGTTAGTACTTCCACATCTTTATACGAGTTAGCAAATGCAGACTTTTTACCACAATGTTTATAAATTTCTTGGCAGTCCGCTAAATGTTTAAGGTGTAAAATAATGGCTGAAGAAGTGACGGCTCCATTGCCCGGTAAGATTCTATCAATCAAAGTTAAGCTTGGTGTCCAAGTTAAGGAAGCGGACGTTCTCCTCATCCTTGAGGCTATGAAGATGGAGAACGAGATATTGGCTCCAAAAGCAGGGGTTATAAAAGAAATCAAAGTCGAAGCAGATCAATCTGTCGATGTCGGCGCTCCAATGGTCACTATTGAGTAAACCCAAAATATAGCTAGAACGTTAAGGAGCTGCAATGCTCCTCCAAACCATCTTTTAAGTTCTTGACTGAATTTTTAACATGTATAAAAAATAGTGGGAGCGACCGCCTTAAAAGGGCGGGATCCCGTGTTTCTTCTTAGGTCTATCTTGGAACTTATCCCTCGACATTTCCAGAGCTTTAATGATGCTTGGGCGAGATTCCGCTGGGTCGATGACATCGTCAATATAGTTGTGCATAGCTCCCCTGTACGGGTTGGCAAATGCCTTCCTGTATTCTGCAATCTTCTCCTGTGTTGTCTTTTTTGGGTCTTCAGATTGTTTAATTTCTCTTCCATATATTATTGGTGCTGCCCCTTCAGGGCCCATGACTGCCAATTCTGCACTAGGCCAAGCTAGAACCGAGTCAGCACCCAGACCCTTACAGCACATTCCAATGTAGGATCCACCATATGCTTTCCTAACGAGAAGGGTCACTTTAGGTACAGTTGCCTCTGAGTAGGCGTAAAGCATTTTTGCGCCATGCCTTATTATACCGCCCCACTCTTGATCCTTCCCGGGCATATATCCTGGCACATCTACTAGGTTAATGACGGGTATGTTAAAGGCATCACAGAATCTGATGAATCTCGCTCCTTTATCACATGCATCTACATCTAGGCAGCCAGCCTTCACCCTAGCTTGATTCGCTATTATTCCCACTGAATGACCGTTAAGGCGAGAGAAGCAAGTTATTATATTCATTGCGAACAGAGGGAAGATGTCAAAGTAGTTTTTGTCCGCGCCCTTCACTGGCTTATCGAAGATGCGTTCTATCAAGTCGTACATGTTGTACGGCTTATTTGGATTGGCAGGAACTATGTCGTATAATGTATCATCGATTCTGTCTGGGCTGTCATCTGTTTCAACTCTCGGTGGCAGTTCCGAGTTGTTTTGGGGCAGGTAGCTCAGAAGCCTCTTGACGTTAGCCATGCATTCTTCTTCAGAATTCTCTGCGCGGTGAACTACCCCTGACTTCTGTTGTTGGGGTAGGGCTCCACCGAGTTCCATTTCTCCTATTTCTTCCCCTATAACCGCCTTGATCACTTTTGGACCTGTGATGAATGAAAAGCTTATTCCCTTAACCATGAAGATGAAGTCCATTAGGGCGGGGGAGTATACTGCTCCTCCAGCGGTGGGACCGAGAACGAGACATATTTGAGGTATAACTCCCGAACTTATGGTGTTTGCAAAGAAAATTTTTCCATATCCCTCTAGGGCGTCGAGGCCTTCATGAATTCTTGCGCCTCCCGAGTCGTTCATGCCTATGACTGGACATCGATCTTTTCTGGCCCTATCCAGAAT
>DAOVDL010000015.1 GCA_030669485.1 Candidatus Bathyarchaeota archaeon | reverse complement strand
GAGGCTGCCCGTCACCCGGACGTCTTCACCTGTGAGCGCGTTGAAGAGTGTGCTCTTTCCAGTTGCGGTGTATCCACTTAGGGAGACCGTTGGGATCCCCAGAGCGGCCCTCTTGGATCGTTGCACCTGCTTCTCTTCTTTCAGCTCTTTAAGCTTGGATTTAATATTGACAACCCGCCGCTTTATTGTGTCGTGGTAGACTTGCACCTCGTACTTGCCTAGACCACGGAAGCCGGGCTGCTCGCCCCTCCTAGCTAGACGCACCTTCTCCCGTGCTCGGGTGAGCTCATAGTGAAGCCGAGCCAACTCTATCTGAAGTTTGGCTTCTTGGGTGGAGGCATGGTTGGTGAAGACCTCCAAGATCAGCTGAAATTTGCTTATCACCTCGACGCCTGTGGGTTTTGCGAGATTGTATGCTTGAAAAGGCGTCAGCTCATTTTCGAAAATTACTTTTTCGGCTCCAGTTTCCTTCACTAAAGTCGCTAGCTCTTCGACTTTTCCTCTACCTATCTGAAGACCAGAGTCCCTAGATTTGACCTGCTCCAACCGCCCCGTTATGGTGTAACCTGTAGCTTCAGCTAGGCTTTTTAACTCGTGTAGGTGACTGCTCTCCCAGCGAAGCCTCCTTTCAACTATAACTGCCTTCAGCCGGTTCACCTTTCACTTTGTGTCTCCCAATCTTCAGTTAGCTAGCCGTAAATAAATAGATAATTAGTCTACAGGCTACATAGCACGATTTATAAATTTAAATTGATTTTTCTCTTAACATAGCCCAATGACTAATTTTGGTGCCGGGGATTATAACTTCCTCAACTACTTTAAATCCATAATGTTGGTAAATAGGTACATTCTTTTCATTTTGGGTTTCAAGATAGCAAGGCAAATGCTCCTGATCTATTCTGGCAAACATAGCCTTTTCCTTGGAACATGGGATCTACGCCAATAAACGATAAAAACCAATGGCTAAAAGGTGTGTGGCGTTTGTGTATCGCGGATGCATATTTATCAAATGACCGCATTCTTGAAATAACATCCTTTCCTACTTTAGAATAAAGGGAATAAAAAGAAGAAAACCCTGCTCGAATCATTCTCCACAGCGTCATCTTAGCTTTCTCAGAAGGAAGCCACCCTGCAACTCCTTCCAGATTAGGAGATATTGCATAAACCTCACCATACAAAACACCATAACGAATAATAAACTCAAAAATATAAGGCGACATATTTTTTCTTTCGGACGCATTTGGAATGAAATAAGTGAACAGCGGGTCATCTTGAAACGTCTTGGCAAACATTTTACCAGCAGGTTTAATCTGAGATTTATTCAATCGGATAATATTTTTTAAATCGGCTATCAGAGATATTTACCTCCTAATTAAAAAGACCTAAAGCCAAAAAAGGATAGCGCGTTTATTTTCTCTCCGATTTGGCGGGCCCGAGGGGATTTGAACCCCTGAACTTCGGCTTTCTTCCCCAGCCTGCCCGGAGGCATACGTCCACCACGTTACGCAGCAGTCAACGTCCTATCCAAGCTGGACCACGGGCCCAAAAATAAGTTATGGGTTCAACAGATTTTAAGGGTTCTAAGCGTCTAGGTTAAGCTTTCGCTTGGAAATTATTCTTCACCACCCCTGTTCAGGATGGTATATCCATACTTCAGCTTTTTTGTGGATTGCACCCAGATCCTCAATATTTTAGTGAAGACGGGTGTGAGGGCACCAGAAACCCCCACAGTGAGGCAGGCTACACAGCCACCGAGAACGCATCCAGCCAAGACATCTAGGGGGAAATGAACACCAACATAGATCCTAGAATAACACACCAGAGCAGCCTCAACGATCAAGGGGGCAGCATACCTTTTCCTTCCAGCCATCAGCCAAGCGGCAGCAGCTCCCGCTGAAGCTACGAGGGCATGACCTGAAGGGAAGCTTGAATTCACACTGGGGGTCACCAGCAGCCTTACACCCGTTAAAACATCGTAGGGTCTGGGCCTAAACTGCACAGATTTGAGGAGGTCACCCACCAAGAAGACCATAATAAAAGTCACAACCAAGATAAATGCCATCCGCTTCTCCCCCTTTCTCCCGAAGGCCCAGAGCAAAATGACTAGAAGGCCCCAGAAGGCCCACTGCCCATACGTACTTACATAGACCATAACGCCATCTAAAGGAACGTGCGGAGAATTCAACTGGAAGAACAGGCTTTCATCCAGCAATTGAAGCCGATGAGAAAAGACAGTTAAATCGAGAAATAGGAAGACCGCGAAGAGAATTAGGCCAAGAGCTACCAGCCTCCTGTTTATAGATGACGTCAACAGACAATGCCTCCATTATGGAATACGACTTCCACCTTCCCTTCACTGGCCTACTAGGTCGGGGTTTATCCACCACGCTCGTTTCTTGTCCATGCGCTTCATCGCTGTGAAGTTTACTACAGATTTGCCAAGTTTCCTCTCTGAAAGCTTCTGCATTCTCTTCAATCGGTTGAGTGTGAGGTAGCGGTTCACTCCCACAGCCTCTGCGATCTCAGGGGTTGTGGCGCCGCCTCTTTGTGTGAGCAGATCTATTATCTTCCTGTCGATATCGTCTCCGCAGTAATTGAGGGGGTTAACCTTCTCTCGCTCGTAGGTAAGTATGTCGAACTCTGCAAGGGTCTTCTTCAGTTCACCTATCTCGCCCTCCACTCTCTTGATGCGCTGCTCCAAGACTGAGAGCCTGTCTGGGCGGGGTACACCTTCCAACTCCTTGACTATAGCATCTCTAACAAAGTCGCCTCTAACGCCCTTCGGAACCCGTAGCTGAAGCTCCTCCAGAAGCCTCTTGGGCAGTTTGACTGTGAAGGATACCTGCTCTACCTGTGTCTCATCCATGACAACGCCCTCTATGGAAGGTTAGATCGTTTCTGGGAGATATTTCTATCATCTCACTTCAGAGATTGGATCTCGTTAATGGTTAGAGGCTGATAAGTAGAGCCACGTTTGCGCCTCTCTTCACACCGATGCTCCTAGCTATTGGGTTACATTTGGCTTTCATAAGGAAGAGAACCCTAACACCCATACATTCAAGCTCGCTGAGGGTCTCATAGTTTCCCATCCCCTTCGCAATGACCAGATCAGCCCCTTTGAATATTCTTTTAACCTTGGCTGAGGCTTCCTCCCATAAGAGACCCACACTGTCTGACCCAGTTGTTATAAGCTCATCAACCAATCCATCGACGCCGACTTCACGGGCCTCCTTAAGGGTTGCATCGTTCAGGACTGGGCGATCCTTCACAGCAACAGTCACCTTCAATCTCATCTCCTTCAGATGTCGGAGGACGAGGGTGTCAAAAACTATCTCCCCCGCATTGTCGGTGAGGAACAAAACCTTCTTTGAATCTTTGAGGAGCTTATATGCCTGTGCAAGATGATCTACTGCCAGTCTAGGCCTCTTCAGTGCCTTTCGAAATTCTTTAAGACTGAACGTGTAGCCGCGGACATCAAACTCCATAGAGTTAGCTACTATCGACAATGCACATGCTCTGCGAAAGCGTTGGTAGGGCGTGTGAGCCTCCGAGACGTAGCGTTCGGCTGCAGGCAGAAGCGCCAAGGCTTCGCTGTTAGCTTTAACCTTGAGATCCTTGTAGGGATCTCTTCTCACTTCAGCCTTAACAGCTCGGTCTCTGATGGAGCCTAGAACAGCGGGCACCGCGTCAGATGTGAACCTTCCCTCAAGAGCCTTCAGCACCCTTAACATTATCTTCTTCCGAGTTTCAGGGTCCTCAGTTACATTGCAGGCTTGGTGGTAACCTCGCTCAAGGAGACATACTAGGCACTCGGCGCCCACCTTCAAAGGTTAGATCACTTCAGTCTGAGGGGTTTGATGTCAATATGGCGTTTGCCATATCCATCAGTACGTTGAGGGGGTTCTCGGATTTGACGACGCCGCTGGCCAGGAGGATGCCCTTGGTTCCAAGCCTTAGAGCAGCCCCAACATCGCTGCCGGTGGTTATCCCTGCTCCACATAGGACAGGGATCTTGCTGTCAACCTCTTTCACGCCTTTAACTGCCTCGGTCACGATCTCAGGTTTAGCTTTAGATACGGGTATGCCGCTTCCTATCAGCTCAGGAGGCTCTATAGCTATGAAGTTGGGGTTTAGGGCTGCTACCGCCTTACAGGTTTCAGGGGTGTCGGCGCAAGTCACCGTGAGCAGTTCTGCCTTCTCAGCCCTCTTAATACATGCCTCCACACGGTCTAGAGGAAGCGTCCGCTCGGAATGGTTGAGAAGTGTGCCTACCGCGCCGCAGTCTCTCACAGCCTCTGCTAGGATGTGCCCCGTGTACTTCCCAGCTTCATAAGGGTCTATATGTTGCGCTAGAACCGGTATGGACACGGCTTTGGCTACTGCGCTGATGTCTGTGAATTGAGGGGCAACTGCAACCTCAACCCCTGTCTTCTCCGCGGTTTCCTCGCACTGTTTAGCCAGCTTCACAGCCCGGTCGCCGGTGGACTGGAGGTAGGTTTTCAGGTTGAGTATTATGACTGGCAGTTTAATCCGGTACATGCTTCATCCTGTCTTTCAGCGTCTCAAGAACCTTAGGAAGCGTTGTGTACTCCATCTCATCTGGACCTAGGCGGTGAGGCATGAAGGGGCCGTGGCGCCGGAGGTAGTCAGCCAGCTCATTTGCAGTAGCTCTAGCCTTGTCGAAAGCTGGGTCGTCGAATAAGTCTGCAGGTCCCTCAAAGTGGCCTTCGTTAACTTGGAACCCTAATGCCACAACTCTGGGCGGACCGTCGAAGCGGGTGCATTTAGCATTTTTCACTGCGACGGGCATGAGCGGTCCGTGATGGGAGCCGCGCATCCACCCAGCTACGATGTGGGGAAATGCGAAGGGTTCTAGAACCTCTCCGACTGCTGGCAATCCATGTTGGGCTCTTACGAGGCAGACGGGGTCATCTTTTCCAACATACTTCCCAGCTATCAACGACAATCTGCTTGTGCTCGCTGCAGCTGCAGGCATCCCGTTGCGTTTGTAGATCTTGCTTATAACGTATCTGCCAGGAGTTCCTATCAAGGCCAACAGGTCGTACATCTCTGCTGGGCAACTAATTTTGACCTCCAAATGTTCCTGAACATCCATAACCTCAAAGTCGAAACCCTCGTGGAGGCTGGGATCAACTATCAGACCAGCGGTGTTGAAGGGGTCTGCGAAGATCTTGAAGAGGGGATAGTTCCATGCGCCAGGTTCAGTTTTATCGGCTGCGAAGACAACGAGGGGCTCTCCAGGTCTCTCCTCAAACTCCATCTCCGCAACGCCGGGACCCATGCCCTTCACGTTTCCTGAGAATGCTTCGACTAGGAGGTCTTGCCCTGCGGCGTAGAGCTTCAAAGGCTTGGAAACTTTCTCAGTTATCTCCTTGAATATGTCCCATGCCAACTTATGGATCGTGGGGTTGTTCTCACCATGCTTATGTCCCATAAGAAGCTCCAAGTCGTCTCCGCAGTTGAAGACATAGTAGTCGATTATGGTCCCGTTCTTCTTAGCTGCCTCCAGTAGCTCCCGCGCCATCTCCATCTGCTTAGGGTGGACGACGTGGTGGCCTGCGAGGCTGCCTACATCAGCTTTTATGAGACTTATAGTTGTTTTATCAGCCATTCTCAATCTCCTATCCCGTCAGGGATACTATAATGGTAACAGGCTTAAAGATAAAAGGTATGCTATCAGGTTAGAGTGATCTAAGCGTGAGAGTTAGAAGACAGTTAAAGCTGTGTTTCGAAGTTCTCCAAAATATAAGACTTGACCGTATTTTATTAGATTTAACTTGTTTGCCTACGTATCATCCAGTTTCTTTAGAAGTCTCCTCAGAGTCTTGGTCGCTTGGTAACGGTTCAACTCATCGAGCTTAACCCATTTAATATCTGAGGACTCGTCATTCAGCTTAAGTTCTCCCTCAACATAATGGGCTAGGTAGTTTATCAGAACGTAGTGGTACCGTATTCTGCCAGCTTCATCGTTCTTGATGAGGTTGTAGACATCTAAGAGGGAATCAACCGTGATCTCTACACCTGTTTCCTCCTTGGCCTCCCTCTTCGCAGCCGCCTCTAGAGTTTCACCAAGTTCTAGAACACCGCCAGGGATCGACCATAAACCTTTACCGGGTTCGTTTCTCCTCTTGACAAGGAGAATAGAATCCCCCCTCCTTATCAGGACACCTACTCCAACCAAGGGTTGCTCCGGGTACTCTCTCTTCAACAAGACCGCTCCCTCTTAGGCAGGTAAAAATGAGTTTGCTTCACATATATCTAGTTATTTTACCTTTGAAGTAATAATACAGCCTTCGCCTTAGAGTCAACGATAGGCGCGTCATGTAGATGGTAGATGAGGAGTTTCTAACCCAAATAAGGGGGTATCTGCCGTCGATTGAAAAGCTTAGGAACTATCCGAGTCATCGAATAATCTCAAGGAAGAACAGTTCTAGTAAATTCGATCATTCCATCAGAGTGAGCATTCTAAGTTACAGAATTGCCAAAAAAATAGGTGCCGATGCCAGAATATGCGCGAGAGCGGGGCTGTTACATGACTGGGGATACCTCGCTCTTGACATTGAATCTGACGTTTTTCGTCACCCTTCCATCGGGGCAGAAATGGCTGAGAGGCTAGGTCAAAAGGAAGTAGCCGAGATAATATCTTCACACATGTTTCCAGTTGGAAAGCCTCCGCGAAGCGCTGAGGCAGTAATAGTATGGTTCACAGATAAATTAGATAGTCTTCTGGAACTTTTCCACCTAACCAACTTTATTGATACATGTAAAATGATAATTGAGAAAAGCTAGTTAGAGTATTTATGACGTAAATTAAGGACCCATACGGGAGTTTGTGCTATGATAATAAGAAGAGCCCCGAAAAATGAGGCTTTCACCTCTATTGATGGCTGTAAAATAGTTGAGGTCATAGGGTTACCTACTACAAATACTCGAGAGGTAAGCTTAGCGCAGGCTAAGATCAAAGGGAAAACAAGAACATTAAGACACTACCACACATTCACAGAAATCTACATGGTAGTTGCGGGAGAAGGAATAATGCATATTGACCGAGAGGCTGAAAAAGTGAAGTCAGGAGACAATGTATTGATACCGGCCAAAGCACATCACTTTATAGAAAACAAAAGTGAACAAGATCTTGTAATTTGGTGTATCTGCACTCCCGCCTTCACACCAGATGGAACAACTCTGACAGAAAAATCAGCCTAAAAATGGGTTAGGCTTCAGTTCCTAAACCTATGCTTGAATGATGCCCCTGAATTTTGAGAAGATATCAGTTTTTATCTCTGTTTTTGTTACTTATTCTTGGCGATGAAACTATCAGAGTTAGGCTGAGCTTGAATCTGAGCTATGAATGAAAGGCATTAGAGTTGAGCCACCTAAAAACAAGTTAAACATTATGCGCTATAGCTTCAAGCTGGCAGACAGATCACAGCTACCGCAGCCATAAAAATACGTTCAACAACATTACACTAAGAAACATAACCAGTTCAATGCCTCAACGGCACATAACATACTCTACGATTAACCTACTCCCCTCTCAGCATTCCACAAAGTTTAGAGCAGAGGGGACAACTGCCCGTTTAAGCAGTGCCAATTAAAATAGGGTGTTATTTGGTATGTGTAGTTTGCTATCAGCGGTCGCCTATATGCCGTGGGACACGTCAGAGGTATACTTCGTATACCTTTAAAGGATCATTTTAATCTCGATCGTTGAGATGTTCCTTGTTCCGCCCTCTTGTACAGGCACTACGTCAGTCCCTATGCTGACTTTGTCCACCTTAAGGTTTGTCAGGAACCTACGCTTAGTTATTTCACTAACATCAACAGCGGTTGTTATTGCTTGTCCTCTAGCCTTTAATGTAACCTCTTTAGCTCCTGCTGTGTTGAAATGTGTCATAACAGCGAGAACATAGGTCATGGGCGGTTTTCTTCCAATAAGGATCACGTTTGGTTCCCTAATTCTCGTACTCGGCTCAGAGACTGTTTTTTCTGGTTCGCTGCTCGCTTTTCCTGGTTCGCTGCTCTTTTCGTTCAGTTCGCTCATTTTGTAGACCACTCCTAACATTTGTATTTGTAAACACCACTAGTGATAATATAGGTATATAAGAGTTGATGAGAGTCCAATGTATCCCCCACAGTTCTACAGCATGAATAAGGCTTGGAATCCCCCGCTCGTACCGATAGATGGGGGGATGCGTTAAAAACGGTTCAGGTTCACGTTATAAGAGGTCTGCAAGGTATATTTTGTAGGGCCCCAAGGTTCCAGCGTAGTTTGCAGCGGTGATCTTCTTCAAACCTTTTGTCTGCAAGGCTGACTGAATGGCTGCCTTCATCGCATCCTTCACAACATCTATATTTAAACCGTTTACAACAACTTCGAAGACTGCTTCTACTCCTGGAGGAATCTTGGTATCCTTCACCTTATCGGCGATGCATGCGCAATAGTAGTGGTTAGTGGTGGCCCATGGATAAGATTCCTTAGGTTTCGATCCCGATGCGAAGACGCCGTTCACAGCAGGCGTGAAGACATACTTCACTTTTCTGATGGCTTCTACAGCTGCTTCAGCGGCGGAGAGAGTTGCTGACCTTGATTCTCCCATGAAGAGGAGGTTTCCTCCAGCTACACCTTTCGCTACACCGAATCTTTTGGGGACAATGAACCATCCGCCCATAAGAGGGACCTTATACACCCTCCTTCCGTACATCTCACCTTCTTCCTCATATCCATCTGCGAATAGGTGGATGGGAGTCCCCCTCGTCTCCAGATAGTAATCTACCATATCCTCAGGCATGGCATCAAAGGCAGCAACAGTTGGCACACTGAGTACGCAGTGTCTTATCCTAATCGCCATCCATTTTTCAACCTTCTCTTTTTTCTGGTGACCAACCTGTATAATGACCCCTGGCCGTCCATCAGGGGTTTCAGATGAAGATACGCTGCATTCAATTCCAGCCTCCGTAGGACAGAATACAGCTGTGGTTCCAAGTCCCTTTGCTTCCTTTGCTGATGCCAAAGCCCACTTTTCATCCTGCGCAGTGATGAGGATCCTAGAAATATACATGGGGAAGGCTTCAGCAAAAGTCTCCTCTAACTCTACTCCATCCATCTTCAACATTTACTTACAGCTCCTTACCTAGTTTCCTCACGCGGAGATTTAAGTTGGTTATGAGTTTATTTTGATTTATAACTTCATTCATAGAAATGTCTCGGTTAAAAATAAGGTTAACAACCAAACGAAGGGATGTTAGAGCAAGGTTCCTTATAGGGGGCT
>DAOVDL010000134.1 GCA_030669485.1 Candidatus Bathyarchaeota archaeon | reverse complement strand
ATATCTATAGGAATCGCTCACGCTTGTTTTCTCATGCGGATGACGGGGTAGTGCCTAAGCTGATTCTCGATCGAACCTTGGAGAGACATCCGCGATGAGTCAAGTTGGAGAGCAGGGACAAGGCTAACCACTACGGATATTCCAGCCAAAAATCGTCGATTTGAGGATGCTCATTTCTCAGTTTGTAGCCCAGAAGTATTAGGAAGTCGCGATCCCCGGGTTTTGTTTCCACTAGATGCTCTATCTGTATGTTGTCCTTCTCGTCCAAACACCCCAGCTTGTGGTGGAAGGGTTTCCAAATCTTCTTCACGAATCCAGCCGTAAGACCCTTGGATGAACCGTCCTCGTTTATAACAGCTCTTCGTCCATCCTTGAATTTCAACACTATTCTCAAATCAGGGATCCCTCATGAGCAGAGGTGGGAGCCCTCTGTTATGCATCCTCAGCTCATATCTCAGATATTTCTCGACTTCAAGCATCGAGCCAAACCGCAACCCGGGAGGCCAAAAGATGTTATATATATTTTTCGTCTATTTTTGTGACGAAAATCCTTATGCCACACATGGTTGTCTTTTCCTGCTGGTCCTGTTACAACTTACCTTTGCGATCAGTCCTTGGGATCTAGGTTTAAACGAGCAGATATCGACGACTTTCCTAGCGATCTTGGTCCTATTGATCATGTTCCTCAGCATGACGCGGGGTTTGAAGAAGGAGAATGGTTGAGAGGTACGCTCGGGCGGTGAAAGCAGAGAGAAAATGGCCAAAGTCTATTCCTGCTTCTTGGTCCGAGACTTCGGGAGATCCCTTGAACGGAGAGCACCTGAGGATGAGAGATCTTGTATAGAGGTCGAGGGATTTGTCTGGGCCTTTGCTGCCCGACTTACATCCTGTCGAAGCCTTTTCTTGCAGTCAAGATAAGAACCTTTGAATCCCCTTCCGTGTCCATCTCTGTTTGTCCTACCTGCCTGAATCCTTCTTGCTGCTACCCCGACAACCCCTGCACAGGTGACCGCGAAGAGCATTGGCATGTAGAGGAGGATGTACGGAGCTAGGAAAACGCTCTCTCTTATACAAACCCTCTTATCATCTGACTGAGAGGATCCAACAAGGTACTGGCTATACAAAAGACCTAGACCTGGTATTATAAAGCTAAAGTTCTTTGAAAACAGGGAGACCTGGCCAAGAAGTAAGGCGATACCCGTGATGGGCGAGATTCTTGCCGAGAAAGCTATGGCTGCAAGAGGTGTGAGGAACACAAAGGATCTGTATACCAGGAGCCCTATTATACAGAATGCATAGACACAGTAAGTCCATATAAGAAGCCAACCTGAGGGTTTGCGAAGCAGCAAACCGAGATGCTGGGAGTACGACTCCAACGAGCCGCTCATCCACCTGTATTTCTGTACGATGAGGGAGCCTAGTCTGGATGGCGTCTTGGTCCGTGCACAGGTTGAAGCTGACACACAGTACTCTAATGTGAACCCGTTTTCAATCATCCTGAGGGATAGCTCTACGTCTTCTGTCAACGTGTCCGGAAACCCGCCAACTGCCTCGAGAGAGTCCTTCCTGAGGATCATTGCACAGCCTGACATCGCCAGGCCGGTTCCCAGTGCCGTGCAGGCCCGCTTCACCGTTCCCATCATAGCATACTCTATGTTCTGGAGACGCTGCAGCAGATTCCTGGGCTCCTCCACAACAACCGGGAAGGATACTCCCCCAACCCTGGGATCCGAGAACATGTGGGGGATGTCCCTGAGGCAGTCCCTTGGAACCGTGGTGTCTGCGTCAAGCACAAAGATCAGTGAGCCAGTACACTGCTTCAAGCCTCTGTTGAGTGCCCGTGCCTTACCTCTTTTCAGCTTCTCCTTCTTGTTCCATCCAGCACATACAACATTGTCCACACCCCATGAACGACAGATCTGAACGGTTCGATCTGTGGAGCCGTCATCCACCACGATGATCTCCTTTCTCCCCGTGAACTGCATCTCGACTGCGCTCTTCAAGGTATGCGCAATTGTTCTCTCTGCGTTCCTCGCAGGAATCAATATGGAGAGGATGCTTCTCTCCGCTTTTCTTGGCGTCTCCCTGCTTCTTTGGAGGGGGTTTGAAAGCATGTCTTTAACTGCTAGGATGAGGAGAACAACAGGTAGGAGATAGGTGAATACAAGCAGTACAAAATACAATACATCACACTCACGTGACCAAGAATCGGAGACCCTCTTGGTTGCAATTCTCATCCATGGCCAAGTGCGGTTCACCTAACGTTCTGCTTCGGTGTATGCTCCCCTGTTCTGTCACTCCCCACGTTTTGTTTTCTGAGTGGTTGACACAGATCTTGCCCCTGACAAGAGTATCTCGGCTGTCACCTGGCAGAACTCGACCAGTGCTTTGTCATCCGTCCATATTGCAAGCTGCTCATCCTGTCCTGCACTTCCCAGTAAAACCTGTCCACTGTCAACCACGACTACAGCTACCGGTGGAATCTCGGAGGCTGAGCTGTCGCTCCCGGGCATGGAGATCTCGCCATGAAGATCCCTCGCTAGGAGTAGCCTGACTCTGACTCTGGCAGCAGTGTTGGCAAGGATCTGTGAGACCCTCCCGGTAAGGTGCTCTGGGACAAAACCGAGGATGACCAAAGCCGTCTCCCGGGTTGTGTCAAGCATCTCCTCAAACCTAAGCCACACGTTCTCCTCGCCTCTCAGCGTCTTTACGACACCGCGGTGAAGATGGGATGTCTTCTCATAGAGAGTGGTCAGGTCGCCCACGACCCTCCTCCACGAATCGTCAACCCTGCCCTTTACCGCAGCGCCGATCTTCCTTGGTTCCTCCGGGAAATAGATCTTTGGCCTTGTGCTCTCCTTTGATATCCATCCGGCCTGTTCGAGACGGTCGAGCACATCGTATAACCTGGACCTGGGTAGGCCGGTTAGCACCGTCACCTCCTTCACGGTTGCTCTCCCTATCCTGACCAATGCAAGATAAACCCTCGCCTCCTGAACGGTCAATCCCAGCCTGTGAAGAGAACTCTCAACATCTACCATGCATCCTTACTTAATTCTAGTAGATAAAAATCTTGTGTCTCTTTTTTTGTCTTCTATTCTGACGAAAAATATTTATCTGATCACGCTCGACCAGCGAGAAGTCATTGGTCAGTTCAAAACAAAACGGGGTGAGAGATGATTCATGGCACAGATAGTCATTACAGCCGATAGGTCGCTTATGAGCGAGTACAGAAACAATATATTCTTCGGTTTCTCGACAAGCGCCCCGAGAGGATTTATCCCGGACTGGTTTTTCTACAGGTTTTTGTGCAGGCAGGTCGAGGTGACGCAGAGTGGCGAGGCGGTCCTTGCTCCGTACTCTGTTAGGAAGCTGGAAGCCATACTGCTT
>DAOVDL010000150.1 GCA_030669485.1 Candidatus Bathyarchaeota archaeon | reverse complement strand
ACTGTAGGTAGATTGCGTTTGCTCCCGCGTCTTTAAGTTCTTGACAGTAATCTATGGATTCGGCAAGTCTGATGCCGTTAGTATTTATCTCTATATGTCTGAACCCGGCTTTGTCGGCATACCTGACAAGTTCAGGCAGGTCTTCACGGATTGTGGGTTCTCCGCCGCTGAATTGAAGTCCCGGTGGGGGGACTGGTTTGTTCGCCCTGAAATTATCGATGATCTGTTTGATCTGTTCAGCTGTTGGTTCGTATACGTATCCGGCTACTGCTGCGTTTGCAAAACAGATGGGGCATCTGAGGTTACAGCGGTTGGTAACATCGATGATGGCGAGAGCTGTGTGAGATTTATGTTCGTTACAGATTCCGCAGTCGAAGGGGCAGCCTTTCTCACGCTTAGTCTGGGGGTTGCTCAAACCGTCTCCGATATAATCAAATCTTTGGGCTTTCAAGTACATCGGGTAATCAGACCAGTAGACGTCTTCGAATTTACCGTGTTCAGGGCATTCTTTCCTTATTTTCACCTGACCGTTATCCTCATAGATTTCAGCTTCTAAAACTTTCATGCATTCAGGGCAGAGTGACTTGGTTTTGTGACTGTAAATCCTTAATCACCTTCCTCCATCTAGTGACGCAGCCTTCCAGCTGTTTGTAGCTAACTTTTCTCATCGCTGGTGATATGTATTTCTACATTCTGCCGCGCTGAAATCCCTGATCTTCCTCTCCATGTATTTAAAGGTGGATCGTATGGGCTGCCCCTTGAAAAACTAGATAGTATATAAGATACGAGTTACACATCAGTCTATTGGGCTGTATGCAGTATCTGTTTAGAAACATGAAGTGAGAGAATAGTGGATGCAGGTATGATTTTAGCCCTTGTAGGGCTGGTTGCGGGTACAAAGCTTGTATATCACCTTTTGTTGAAGAGAAAGCAACTGCAACTGAGAAAAAAGATGTATGAGAGGATGCTGCTGGAAAGGTTGAGAAAGAACCTTGGTGGTTCGCGTCAGGATTAACTTCTAAGGGTTATGCTTTAAATTATATTTCGACACAGGTTTTCTTAGCATATCTGTTCCTATAGATAACTCGTAGAAGGGTTAGAGCTACCGTAAATAAGTCCGATCAGCTTCCCTCTAGCATGCCTCTGGTAGAGGTTAAAAGGCTAGTTGAGTATCTAATTACCGTTAGCTTTGCATGAGATGATTCGATAGGAAGGGTTGAACTGGGAGGGTTCTGATGCCTAAGAGAGCAGTGGCTGATGGGAAGTTGGAGGAGGCTATTCGAAAGTATACTTTGCTCAATGCCTACATCCATCGGGGAAAGGCTCAGCCTCAAGCTGTTCTGGGCAGGATTCTTGCTGAGATGCCTGAGCAGCGGGGGAAGGCGAGAGAGATCTTGGAGATGGTGAGGGAGGATATTGAACGTGTTGGAGCGCTCTCACTGGAAGAGCAGCGTAGGCTCATTGAGGCCAAGTGGCCTGAGCTTCTTAGGGTTAAGGAGCATAAGGCTGAGAAGAGGGAGCTTCCCCCTCTGCCTGATGTAGATAAGTATGAGAAGGTTGTTACTAGGTTCTCTCCCAACCCTGACTGCGTCCTCCACATGGGTTCCGCGAGGGCTATAGTTCTCTCATGGAGCTACGCAGCGATGTATGAGGGGGAGTTCTACCTCCGCTTCGAGGACACGGATCCGAAGGTGAAGAGGCCTGTTCTAGAGTTCTACGACACTATACGTGAGGATTTAAAGTGGCTGGGATGCAGGTGGGATAAGGAGTTCATCCAGAGCGACAGAGTTGAGATCTACTACAGCTACGCTGAGAGGCTTCTAAGTGAGGGACATGCCTACATCTGCACCTGTGAGAGCGGAAGGTTCAGGGAGCTGACATTGGCTGGGAAGCCTTGCCCCTGTCGGGAGCTTGGGGGGGCTGGGAACGTTGAGCGGTGGCGGAGGATGCTTGAGGGGGGTTATGGGGAGGGGGAGGCTGTGGTGAGGGTTAAGACAGATCTGAAGCATCCGAACCCTGCGGTTAGAGACTGGCCTGCCCTCCGGATAGTGGATCCCGCTAAGACCCCTCATCCAAGGGTTGGGAGCAGATACCGGGTTTGGCCCCTCTACAATTTCTCCTGCGGCTTGGATGACCATCTGATGGGGGTGACTCACATAATCAGGGGGAAGGAGCACCTTACCAACGAGCAGAGGCAGCGGTACCTTTACGGCTACCTCGGCTGGGAGTATCCCTCAGCCATCCATTATGGGCGCCTTAAGATAACTGGGGCGGATCTCAGTAAGTCGAAGCTGAAGGCTGGGGTGGAGGAGGGGCTTTATCGAGGCTACAGTGACCCGAGGTTGGCTACTTTTCAGGCTCTGAGGCGGAGGGGCATAACTCCGGATGCGGTTAAGGGGATGATGTACACGGTGGGGCCGAAGACTGCGGATGTGACGCTCAGCTGGGAGACCCTCTACGCCTTCAACAGGAAGGCTGTTGAGCCGAAGGCCAACCGCTACTTCTTCGTGGGTGACCCTCTTCCCCTGACCGTTAAGGGGGTTGAGGGGGGGTGTAGAGCTAAGTTGCCGCTTCACCCAGACCATGCTGATAGAGGGTACCGGCTGATCGAAGTTCCTGTTGAGGGTGGCGAGGCGAAGTTGCTGCTGGCTGGAAGTGACCGTGAGCTACTTAAGCCGGGGGCACTGCTCAGGCTGAAGGATCTCTTCAACATTGAGGTTGGGGAGGTAGGTGAGGGGGGGGTCTCAGCGCTGTTCAAGGGGGTGGCTCATGAGGCTGCTATGCGGCTTCAGGCTCCAGTGATCCACTTTCTACCAGTGGAAGGCGGCCTGCCTGCAAGGGTCTTCATGCCAGATGGCTCGGTTGTGGAAGGGGTGGCAGAGGAGGTATGCAGAGGGTTAGAGGCACCGGTGGTGGTTCAGTTCGAGCGATTCGGCTTCGTCAGGGTTGAGAGCGTGGAGGCGGAGCTCGTGGCATACTACACCCACCGATGATCAGGAAGTTTCAACCCCCGCCCTTGTAAGGTCCCTTCAGAAAGCATATTTTAATTCACATGTGGTTTATAGTAACCATCCTTCGGGTGAGCTTCAGTTGCTGGATGAAGAAGAGATAGAGAAAGCTAGACGCGCGGGA
>DAOVDL010000045.1 GCA_030669485.1 Candidatus Bathyarchaeota archaeon | reverse complement strand
CACTCCAATCCACGAGGCGAGGCAGATGTGAAGATCAGGGATGCTATGCGAACTCCAGTTATAAAGGTTCGAGAGAACACGACGATCGATAAAGTGGCTAAAGCCATGGAAGACCACAGCGTCGGCAGCGTTGTGGTTGTGGATAAGGCCGACCACCCTATAGGCATTATAACTGAGAGGGATATTGTCAGAAGAGTTGCCCGTAAGAACCGCTTGCCCAGAGCGGTGAAGAGTAAGAACGTCATGAGCCACCCACTCGCTATCGCTTCACCTGAATTGAGCCTAGGTGATGCTACGAAGACTATGAACAAAATTGGCATCAGGAGGCTCATTGTGATGGAGAGAGGTAAACTTGTGGGCATGCTCTCAAGCAAGGAGGTCTTAGCAGTTACCCCAGTCCTTATTGATAGGGCAAAGGAAAGGGCGGAGGTGGGTCTGATCATACCCCACGGAAACAGAATACCGTTGGCAGGATACTGCGAGGGTTGCGGGCAGTGGTCAGATGTCCTTGTAGAAGGGGATAGCGGAAGGTTCCTCTGTGAGGATTGCGCCGCAGAGGTGGAGAAGGAAGAGTAAAAACCGCCGAAATTTTTCCCACTGAGGGAGTTTAGCGGTTTAGATATAGCGGTAAGGCCTAAATCTATCTGAGTGGAAACCCTACACATCTTGGGGTAGTGGAAGTGCCTGTTGACCTGAACATCCTTAACGCCAAGATACTGACCGAGGGACAGCTTAAGGAAGGCTGCATCTCCATCGATGAAGGTAAGGTCGTGAAACTGGGGAAGGAGCCCAGCCTCCCCAAGAGCAGTCAGAGGATCGATATTAAGGGTCTTGTAGTTCTGCCGGGACTGATCGATGGGCATGTGCACCTCCGAGATATGCAGCTAGCCTATAAGGAAGACTTCTACACCGGAACCTGTGCAGCCGCAGCGGGGGGCTTCACCACAGTCCTCGATATGCCTAACACAGAGCCAATTACAGATTCAGCTCAGAGGCTGAAAGAGAAGATTCAGAGTGCAAGATCAAAGACCATCGTCAACCTTGGCTTCTACGCTGCCTTCCCCTCCACCTTCAAGGAATTTAAGTCCTTAACAGAGCTTGGTGCAGTGGGTTTCAAAGCCCACCTTCAACTGCCTTGGGGCAAACTAAACTTAGAGGATGACATCACCCTTGAGAAGGCACTTGCTGAGGCTGCAGGGTTGGGTAGAATTGTGGCAGTCCATGCGGAGGATAGAGGGATGGTTGAGACCGCGGCAGCCACACTTAGAAATTCCTCTAAAAACACATTCTCTGACTACACGAAGGCTCACAGTGAGGAATGCGAGGTCAAGGCTGTGGAAAGAGTTCTCAGACATCTTGGAGAACAACATCGAGTTCACTTCTGCCACGTAAGCTCCCCGGCAACAGTGAACCTGCTTGCGGAGGCTAGGGGGAGGTACCCATACATCACCTGCGAAGCGACACCTCATCACCTATTCCTCGACGCGGAGGAGGCAAGTAGGTTAGGAGGCCTCGCTCTCACAGACCCCCCTGCTAGGCGGAAGAAACAGCGATTGAAGCTCTGGGAGATGCTCAGATCAGGCCTCATCGACATAGTTGCCAGTGACCATGCACCTCACTCACCCATAGAGAAGGAGAGAGACAGCATATGGGAGACCCCGGCGGGATGCCCGGGGCTGGAGACAACCCTGCCGCTTCTCCTGACAAGGGTGACTAAAGGGGAGTTAAGTCTGGTCGATGTCGTTAAGCTGCTCAGTCAGAGGCCTGCGGAGATCTTCCGCCTAGCCTCTAAGGGAGATATCCAACCTGGCAAGGATGCAGATCTAGCTGTCGTGAATATGAAGCAGACCTACAGAGTTAACCCAGCGACCTTCCACTCTAAAGCCAAATACTCCCCCTTTAAGGGCATCGAGGTGGTGGGCAGAGTTGAGAAGACCTTCGTCGGCGGTACCCCCATCTTCGACGGCGGGGAGGTAACAGCAACACCGGGCTCAGGGCACATCCTGCAGTTTAGGTAGCGTATTGACCTTCAACCCAACGATATATTTAAACCGAATTTTTTGATCGAATTTTATCCGTTAAACTTTATTAACCCATCAGTCAACATTACACGGTGTCAGGATGGTTAACCTACCTAATGAAGTCAAGGCCGTTTTGGAGAAAGCAACACCGAAATATACCTTAGTTGTAGGAACAGCTAGTGGGGACGGTGCCCCCAACGCCGTGCCCGTTAGGTTTGCAAAACTGGTTGACGATGAGCACATACTCATAGCTGACAACTTCTTTCTGAAAACGAGGAAGAACCTTGAAGAAAACCCGCAGGTTACTGTAGCTTTCTGGGATCAAGAGACGAGAAACGGCTATCAAGTTAAAGGATCTGCCTCAATATTCACCTCGGGACCCATGTACGATGAAGCCGTAGCTTGGGTTCATTCTTTGAGACCCCAGTTCAAGACAAAAGCTGCAGTTCTAGTGAAGATCGGCGAGGTTTACAGCCTCAAAGCAGGTCCAGATGCAGGAAAAAGAATAGTTTAATTGTCCCTGTGTTAAAATCGGGGGAAAGCCAGATCCTCCTTGGGCCAACAGATGTCAGTGTATAGTTCGATTTTAAATCTAGTCTACACTTAAGATCCGGATTTTGTTACAGCGTTTAAAAGATCTTTAACTGATGCTGGTCTTCAGGGCCCTTACAGGATCTATTGCTGTGTCGATTATGTAATCGAAGTTCACTTTCTTATCCCAGCCGACCCTGCCGAATATCTCCATAAAGCAGACTCCGATGACTTTACCCTCCTTCTCTAGAAGCTCTGGAAGTAACCTGCTTATGCCCTCTGCCCCAATAGGTGAATTTGGCATAGCAAGTCCTCCAAGAATCACAACTGCTCCAAACTTCCCTAAGCGTACCTTGTCACCTAGCTGAAATCCGTATCCCTCATCGGGCTTAAGGCTTCGAGCCTTCTCTTTAGAAACGTTGGGGATGAAACACATCCTAAGCCCTGAGTCCTTCACACCATATGCCAACAATTCTGCAAATGGGAGACATAGCGATGGTGAGCCTATAAAAGCAAGGGATTTATTCTTCAACTCAATTTCAGACATAATCTTCCGGAAGGACCTGATTAACCCCCCAACACCTGTATCCTTAGATACAATATCCCCTGCAAGCATATGAAATCATAAAATCTCATATTGCAATGAAGCTATTTAAGATTAGGCAATCTACCTCCTGTTTGACTGTTCCATTAAAAAAGATTGAAATGGGAGAAAGCACGATGTGCTTTTACCTACGGCGTGAAAACGAATACTTTTAATGTAGAGATAGATGTCTCAAGGTTTACCTCTGCCTAGCACATCTTTTCCAATGCAGCTCTATATTTTCAGTTATGAGGCACCGTCATGTGACGGATATGGGAAATTCCATAGGGAAACCTTTTTAATTCCTCACGTTTATAGAGGCGCCAATAAATCGTAGCAACAGTGATGCTAAGGCAGAGTTATGTTAATTTGAACGACGGCGATCTAAGTAATATCAAGCTCAGGTTTTTGGGTGGAACAGGTCAAGTAGGCAGGTCAGCTGTAGCATTGTATAGAGGAGGCAGATGCATCCTCTTCGACTACGGTGTGGAAGTTAACCATGAACCCAAATTTCCGATACATATCCCACCGAGAGATATTGATGGAATACTGATCACCCACGCCCACATAGACCACAGTGGAAGCGCCCCCATGTTTTATCTAGGCGGCAAGCCGCCCATCTACGGCACAGCGATGACAAAGGCCTTGACTGAGATCCTTCTGAAGGATCTCATTAAGTTGACTGGTTATTATCTCCCCTACGAGCAGGCGGATCTGAATCGGATGTTGAAATGCTGGGTCAACGTTGACTACAACAGTGAGTTCAATGTTGCTGGCATGAAGGCTAAGTTTATGGAGGCAGGCCACATCCCCGGTAGCGCTCAGATAAAGGTCAACGTAGATGAGAAGCATGCATTGGTTTACACAGGAGACGTTAACAGCAGGGAATCTAGGCTTCTGAATAAAGCAGATCAAGACTACGGGGAATTAACTTGTGTAATAACAGAGTCTACATATGCTAACGATGATCATGGGGACCGCGCTGAGGTTGAGAAAGCCTTCGTCAGCAGGGTTCGTGAGGTTGTTGAACGCAGAGGCACAGCCGTTATTCCAGCCTTTGCGGTGGGGCGCTCTCAAGAGATTCTATGCGTACTTAAAGCTCACAACTTTGAACATGATGTGGTTGTTGACGGAATGGCGCGTGATGTCAACGATGTTATGCTTCAGCACCCAGAGGCCTTCCGCGACCATAAGCTTCTCCAGAGAGCCTTTAACGACGCAAAATGCATAAATAACTGGCATGACCGGCGGGAGATCATTGGAAAGCCGGGCGTGATAGTTGCCCCTGCTGGGATGCTTAGAGGTGGAACAGCTGCCTTCTATGTAGAAGAGGCATCCAAACATGAGCGGAACGCCATCTTCCTCGTCAGCTTCCAAGCTCCAGGAACACCGGGGAGAACCCTTACAGAGGAAGGGAAGATCCGTATTCGAGGTAAACCCACAAAAGTGAAAGCCGAGGTTGAGAGGTTTGACTTCACCTCCCACGGCGGGAAGAGTGAACTTGAGGCGATGCTGAAGGGAATTAAAGGCAACCCGAAGGTCTACACGATTCACGGTGACGCTGAGAACTGTAAGCGCCTAGCTGAGTGGGTGCGAAGTGAGCTTGGCTTCGAGGCAGAGGCGCCCACAGCGGGGAACACCTATAAGCTTAACTGAGAACTGCCGCCTCACTCCTCTTTAACCTCTACCGCTGCACCAGTGTATCCGCATTCGTCGCAGATGTATTCGTCAGGGACAAGCCAGCCGCTTATAGATGTGTTAGGTCTGATCTTTGGGCTACCGCACTGAGGGCAGATGAGAAGACTTGGGCTCTTCCTCCTCAGCGACTTCGCGAAGCTTCTGAGGTTCTTCAGGCGATCCAAGTTCACCATCACTTGACATGGGGGAGCGTAACCTTAATCACAGTACGGTGACCGATTTGGCTAGGTTGCGAGGCTTATCGGGGTCGAAGCCGTGTTCCAACGCCATATAGTAGGCGAAGAGTTGAAGGGGTATTATGTAGGGTATGGGGGACAGTATCTCCGGTATGTTGGCTGGAAGTTCTATCGCGCTGTCCAAGAGGCTTTTCACCTCTTTATCACCCTTCTCGATGATGCCGATTACTCTGGCTCCTCTTGCCTTCATCTCCATGATGTTTCCGATAATTACCTTGTGTGTGTCATCCTTGGGGCAGGGGAAGATCACTGGAAACTCAGGTTCGATGATGCTTATGGGGCCATGTTTACTCTCTCCTGCCGGGTAGGCTAGGCAGGGGATGTATGCCAGCTCCAGTAGCTTCAGCCTTCCCTCCATGGCTGTTGCGGAGCTGATGCCTCGGCCCAAGAAGTAAAAAGCCTGTCTATTCTTGTATTTCTTGGCCAGTTGCTGAACCTTTTTCTCTTGGGTTTGAAGAATCTTCTCCACTATTCTGGGAACCATCTGCATCCGGTCTT
>DAOVDL010000093.1 GCA_030669485.1 Candidatus Bathyarchaeota archaeon | reverse complement strand
CATTACTCTTCCCTCGCCATCGGCTCTTGTAAATCGCCTAGAGGGAAAGATCTTGGTGATTCTGCCCTTCAGGTTGACATCTTGACCAGCCTTCATCGTTCCAATCTTTACGAAGAAGGATCTGAAGGGTGGAAGATGCGTATCCGCCATTTCTGACGGCAGAACTTCTACTGCTCCTCTACCACCTACATGAAGCTCTACTCTACCATTGAGGGATTGACGTGTGTAGCCGTGGATCACCTTTATCGATGAATCCCTATCGATATGCAGTCGATCCAACTCCTCTGCCTTGTCATCCCAGAGATAAACTTCCAGCATACTGGTTTGGTCGCCGATGAGAACCCGCCGAAGTCTTCCCTGCGAGCCATCCTTCCTTGAGAATTTTTGCAGGGGGTGTACTGCCAGAACGCGGCCGGAAATCGTTACGCTCCCGAGGTTAGGGATTATGTCTTTTATCTCAAGTTTAGTCGCTAAGTGTGAATCTGTGAGGGGGACACCTAGATCTGCTGCCACCAAGAAGGCTGCGCCTTCACGGTTTAGGAGGCTTCCAGCTTCAGCTTTCTTCTTCTCAATAATCTCCAGAAGCTGCTCTTTCTTCAGGCTTGGTTTCTGGGCTATTATCCTCTCTAAGATAGCCCTGAAACTGTAGGGTGAACTTTCATCTCCCAAAGAAGATTACCCCTCGACGCATATTTCCACGGTAAAGGCAAGATATCACTTTCGGTACTGAAATATTACCGAACGAAAGATTTTGAGTTAAATAATAAATTAGATCTTTATCTCGACACCTACGGTTCTTTTTACCAATTCCATTATCGGTGAAACTTTGCCAGCAATTGGACCTTCCTTTCCGGGGATTGTGAGGATCGCAGGATAGGTTCGCTTTGAAATTTCATCTATTGTAGTTTTTATCTCATCTGCTATCTTCTCTGTCACGATGATTATACCCACATCCTTCTCTTCAGCCAGTTTAAAAATTAGGTCAGATGCATGTTTAGAGTTGTCCACCGCATGAGTTATCTCAACTCCCGCGATTCTAAAGTATGTGGCAACATCCCGGTCTGCTACAACAGCTATCTTAGCCAAATTCAAATCTCCATCATGATTTCTAATAATGAGGCATTAAGCCTATCAAATTTTATTGATGCCGAAGAGCCTGATCGCGTCAGCCCCTTTTTCCTCCTCAAAAGCACATTTAACCTCTTTTGTGAAAGCCTTGAAGTCTATGCTGTTAATTGGCGGATATACAAGCGGCTTAGGAGGCTCCGTTCCAGCCTTTATGGTTTTCATTGCAGTCAGCTCTTTGTATATTTCTTCCTTTATTTCCTTGTTGCAGAGGGGACTGTGATATATAGCTGAGAGGGAGTTGGAGAACAGTTCTTTCAGATGGCTTCCGCCTCTCTCCTTGTGGAAATGGGGGTTTCTCGTCTCTACCTGGAAGAGATCTGCCTGCTTACCTATAGTTTCCTTACACTTATGTGGTAGTACTCCTCCAAACTCCTCAAGTAAAAAGAGCAACTCATATGTTTCCACTGCGAAGCTTGAGGCCATTGGCATCAGCTCTGCCAGAGCCATGTTCATAGCATGTTCCCCAGCGCATCCAGTTCTTATGACATTCGTATCAAACTTAGTCATATAGGAGACCAGGGCATTCAGATACTTATTAGCCTCCACCGTGACGCGGCCAAATCTCTTAAAGAAGATGCCTGACTCTCTGATCTTCGGTTTATAGCCCCAAGAGTTTCGGACCATCAAATATGGGCTATCCGTCATCGAGAAGCCGGCTGCGTAGTTTCTTACATATTCTAATACAGCGCCGGGAATGTAGTTATCCGAGTCCACGAAACCTACAAACTTCTTATTGAAGAGTTTTGCTAGGAGAATGCCAAGTATCATTCCCTCTGCTTTTCCATCCCTCACAATTCCTGAGCGATCCAGTATCTTCTTGTAGCCAACCTTCTTGAAGGCTTGACCAACATATTGATTTTTTTGATGAACTATGACGGAAGATGTACGCGTGAAGTGATGAAAGTGATCGAGAGCGTCGACCTCTATGTTGAACCTGTCGATCTTCTCCTTACTGCTGTTGGAGACAATTATAGTTAAACAGTTCTGAGGTATTCCTCCGAGCACGCCCTCCAAAATTTTTACCTCATCATTCTTTGTTGGTACTACGATCGCCATTTCACGAGTTATGCTGTCAATCTGTTCCCTCGGAATCTTCATAGAAGCCCTTCCAAAGGTTTCCGGGGGCGTGTCCCCTGTATCAAGCATTAGAACTCGCTGAATACCATGCAGTCTAACTGCACCGAATCTCTCAGTATATCTAGGAACCTCAATAAGCATAGCTACTTCACTAACTTCTGGGGTTTAATCGTAATTAAATGTCAAGGTATAGTATCGAAGCCATCTTTCGACTGTAAAGCGGGAGGTTTCGATGATAGACTACTGGACTGTTATGTTTGAGGGCACTAGAACTGTTTGATAATATCTTCTTCCTCAAGAGTGGTTCCACAGTAATAACAGCGTATGAGGACTTGGCCCTTCCGCTCGACATGGAAGCTTGCCTTCACAGGTTCTCTGGTATTTGTAACGCAAGTGGGGTTGGAGCATTTAAGTATCCCTTTAATCTCGTCGACGAGTTTTACCTTCTCCTTCTTCACAACTCTGTAGCCTCGGATAATGTTTATAGTTGCCTGAGGGGCTACCAGAGCTATCTTATCTGCCTCCCCCGAACTTATTTCCCTGCCCTCAATCTTCACTATATCCTTACGCCTCAACGCTTTACTAGGAACATTCATGAGAACGCTCACTATGTAGCCCTCCCTACCGGTTATACCGAGGATCCTTAGGACAGCTAAGGCAATACCTGCAGATATGTGATCAATGACAGTGCCTTCTCGTATCTTCTGAACCCGAAACTCTTCCTTAGGCATCGTGGCGTAACCCTGTAACCTAACTTGGTTCACCTGCTAATAATATTTGCCTCCCTAATCGGATAGGGTGCAATTATAGTCGTAGAACTTATGATTCCATGAGACTATGGTTCATTTAAATCATAAAGATGAGTAATTGTTAAAGAAAACTGACTGACAAGCGGGATGTGAACTTAGATGGATAAGCATATGGTTATCTTTCAGCCCAGCGGCATGAGAGGCCGCTTCGCAAGCCAGAAGACCCTACTCGAAGTAGCTAAGGAGCTGGGGGTTCCCCTTGAGTCCGTATGCGGTGGAGAGGGTTGGTGTGGAAGATGTAAATTAATTATAGAGAAAGGGATGAGGAACCTTACCCCTCTAACCGACGCTGAGAAGAAGCTTCTGCGAGACTTGGAGCTGAAGTCGAACTATCGGCTAGCATGTTGCTGTAAGATAAAGGGCGACGTAGTCGCCACGGTGCCAGAGATCAGCAAACGTTCAGTCCAAGTCGTGAGGAAGGCTGTTAGGGAGATACCGGTTCAGCTTAAGCCAGCTGTCAGAAAATATTACTTGGAGATAAATCCCCCCAGCCTCGATGATGCTCAGGGTGACTTGGAAAGACTGCTTCAAGCTTTGGAGAAGCAGCATAGCTTGAGAAAACTTTCAGTAGATTACCTTGTCTTGAAAGAGCTTCCAGATGTTTTGAGGAAAGGCGAATGGAAGGTGACGGTGTCTATATGGAGATCCAAGGAGATAATACGGGTTGAGGCTGGGCGTAAGGACAAAGCATACGGGTTGGCCGTTGATGTAGGAACCACTACCGTCGCAGGCTACCTAATGGATCTCTCCAAGGGAGAGGTCTTGGCGGTTGACTCCATGATGAACCCACAGGTCTCCTATGGAGAGGACATCATGTCCCGCATCTCCTATATAACAGTAAACCCCGACGGCCTTGAGAAGCTGAACAAGAAGATCATAGACGGCGTCAACCTCATTCTGTTAAACACCGCCAGAGATGCTGGCATCGGTCTCCATGACATACAAGAGGTAACTCTAGTCGGAAACACCTGCATGCACCACATCTTTCTAAAGCTAAACCCAAAAAACGTGGGCGTCTCACCTTTCACACCGGTCGTTCAGCGTGCGGGAGAGGGGTAGGGGTGGGA